>JBPCLS010000061.1:0-2501 GCA_051003055.1 Casimicrobiaceae bacterium | reverse complement strand
CAACTGATCTGGGATGCATGGCCGCAGAATCGTCCGCCGGGGTCGCGCGGACCGCTGGTGGTGCCGGACAAACATCACTTCAGCGTGGTGGTCGACTATGCGAATCCGGAAAGTGAGCTGACCCGCGCGACGCTGGCGTTGTTCCGCTGACGCCGGGTCGCCGCACAGCGCTGACGAACTGATGCGCGCCGGAAGGACGTAAGTAAAATGCGCGCGCGCCGGGGTAAAATGCGCGTGTGATCGCCGATCCCGCATTCAAGAGCGTTGCGCCGGCTACGACACCGGAGATCGTCGCCGAGATGAAAGCCGGCCGCATGGTCGTGCTCGTCGACGAGGAGGACCGGGAAAATGAAGGCGATCTGGTCATTGCCGCGGACTTCGTCACGCCGGACGCGATCAACTTCATGGCCAAGCACGCGCGCGGCCTCGTCTGCCTTACGTTGACCGAAGAGAAGTGCCGGCAACTCGCATTGCCGCCGATGGTGGCCACGAATCGCACTGTCCACGGCACGAACTTCACGGTGTCGATCGAGGCGGCCGAAGGCGTGACGACCGGAATTTCCGCAGCGGATCGTGCGCATACGGTGCGCGTCGCCGTGGCGCCTGATGCCAAACCAGGGGATGTCGTGCACCCCGGTCATATTTTTCCGGTGATGGCGCAGCGCGGTGGGGTATTGGTACGCGCCGGGCATACCGAAGCCGGCTGCGATCTGGCGCAACTGGCGGGGTTGTCGCCGGCCGCCGTTATCTGCGAGATCATGCGCGACGACGGTACGATGGCGCGGTTGCCCGACCTCGAAGTGTTCGCGCACGAACACCATCTCAAGATTGGCACGATCGCCGATCTGATCCACTACCGCAGCCGAACCGAGCGTCTCGTCGAACGCATCGCCGAGCGGCCCCTCAATACCGCGCACGGATCGTTCCGCCTGGTCGTCTATCGCGACAAACTCTCCGACGCCACGCATCTGGCGCTTGTCCGCGGCCCGATCGCGCCGGACGTTGAAACGCTGGTGCGCGTCCACGAGCCGTTGTCGGTCATGGATCTGCTCGACATGGACAGTGCCACGCATTCGTGGAGCATCCCCGAGGCGCTGGCAGCGATTGGCGCGGCCGGTCGTGGCGTTGTTGTGCTGCTGCACCGTCCGGAGTCGGCACACGAGTTGCGCCGGCGCGCCGTGGCCGACACGCCACCGCCCGCGAACAAAATGGACTTGCGCAATTACGGCATCGGCGCGCAAATCCTGCGTGACTTGAACGTAGGGCGGATGCGCCTCTTGTCACGTCCGCGCAAGATGCCCAGCATGGCTGGTTTCGACCTGGAGGTGACCGGGTACGAAAGCGAGCCGTCGGCGCGCAAGGTTTCGTAACGCCGCTCTCTTGCACGTTTGCCATAGCGCACGCCAGGTGTTTCGCGAGCGGCTGCGCTCATAACACGTTGAGATCATGGCCATCAAGCGCCTCGTTCCAAGCCACAAAGGCGAGCGTCGTCGCGTCGGCATCGTGCTGTCACGATTCAATCCGGTCATCGGCGATGCGTTGTTGGACAGCGCGTTAAAAGCGCTCGCAGAGGCGGGCGTTGCGGACGACGCGATCACGGTGGTCACCGTTCCCGGTGCGCTGGAAGCGCCGCTTGCGTTGCAGCGAATGGCGCAATCCGGGGATTTCGACGCGTTGGTCGCACTGGGCGCGGTGATCCGCGGCGAAACGTATCATTTCGAAATCGTCGCCAATCAATCGGCGGCAGGTGTCGCCGCCGTCGCGCTGGATTTCGGCATACCCATTGGCAATGGGATCCTCACCTGCGACACCGACGCGCAGGCGGAAGCGCGGATGGACACCAAAGGGCATGAGGCGGCGCTTGCCGCGCTCGAACTGGCCAATCTGTTCGACCTAATAGACGACCATTGAAAACCACACCCCGTCGCCGGGCGCGCGAACTCGTGCTGCAGGGGCTCTATGAGCGGCAGGTGGGCGGCGCCGACGCGGCAATCGTTGCCCGCGATCTGGCCGCGAGCCCCGGGCATTTGCGTGCGGATCAGCCGTACTTCGCGGAATTGTGGAAGGGTGTAACGGAGGACTATGAGACGTTGCTCGCTGCCCTTGCTCCGCATCTCGATCGCGCCCCCACCGCGCTGTCGCCGATCGAACGCGGGATTCTCGTCATTGGGGCGTGGGAGTTGCAGCAGCGACTGGAAATTCCGTACAAGGTCGTGATCAACGAGGCGGTCGAACTCGGCAAATCCTACGGCGCCACCGACGGTCACCGGTACGTGAATGGCGTGCTCGACAAGCTCGCGGCGGACTTGCGCCGCCACGAGATTGCCGCGGCGCGGAGCGACGAGGCCTCTTTGTAGGGCTGCGGGAAAGAATCGTCGCGTGTCGGCCTCAAGCAGCGATTCGCGATTGCTCGCCGCCAGGCAAGCCGGGCCTCGCCGCTAACGCTGCTCGGCCTCTTCGCAGGGCTGCGGGAAGTAAATCGTCGCGTGTCGGCCTTAAGC
>JBPCLS010000060.1:0-10639 GCA_051003055.1 Casimicrobiaceae bacterium | reverse complement strand
TACCCGTCGATGACGCCTTTGGACAGCGCATCGGCCAGCGCCGGCAACGGCATCGCGACCGGCGTCGCACCGAGCGCCGCCAGCATCTTGTTCGTCTGCCGCGTCGGCGCGCGCATCTTCATGCCTTTGAAATCGGCCATCGTCTTCACTTGCTGTTTCACCGTATGCACGTAGCCGTTGTCATGAACGTGGATGGCAAGCGCCTTGATGCCCGGAAATTCCTTGTTGCCGACCTGTGTGAAGTAATCCCACGCGGCCTGGCTCGTCGCCGTCGCGTTCGCCGACATGAACGGCAACTCGAACACTTCCATCAGCGGGAAGCGCCCGGCCGTGTAACCGGGCAGTGTCCAGACGATATCGGCGACGCCGTCCTTGACCTGGTCGATCAGCTGCGGCGGCGTTCCGCCCAATTGCATCGACGGATAGATTTGGCACTTCATGCGGTTCGCCGATTCCTTGGCGATCTTGTCGCACCACGGGATCAGCAAGGTCGACGGCCCCATCGCCGTGGGTGTCCAGAAGTGGTGGACTTTGAGCGTGACATCCTGCGAGATCGCGGACGTGGGGATAGCGAAAAAGGCGGTAGCCAATGCCGCAGCCGTAAGCGTGTGGGTAATACGCATGAATCCTCCGGAAGTGGCCGCGGATGCGCTTAGCGAAAATAGCGAACATCGTTCGCACACCCGGCGAAAGGTGCAATGGCAGTGTAGCAAAACCCCTTCGCGCGCGCTCCTCGAGATCGGAGTAAAGGGGCGGGCAATAGTTGAGTAAATTGCTCGGAAATGGCAAACTAGCGTCATGTTCACCCGCCTCACCGAAGACATCACGGTTGTGTTCGACCGCGACCCCGCCGCACGTTCCCGTTGGGAAGTGCTCACCTGCTATCCGGGTTTGCACGCGCTCGTCTGGCATCGAACGGTGGCGCATCCGCTGTGGCGGTCGGGATTCCGGTGGCTCGCACGCTGGCTCGCACATTGGGGCAGGCTGCTTACGGGAATCGAGATTCATCCCGGCGCCACGATTGGACGGCGCGTGTTCATCGATCACGGCATGGGAGTGGTAATCGGCGAGACGGCCGAAATTGGCGATGACTGCACCCTTTATCATGGCGTGACCTTAGGTGGCACGTCGTGGAACTCGGGCAAGCGGCACCCGACGCTCGCGCGCGGAGTGGTAATCGGCGCGGGTGCCAAGATCCTGGGTCCGATCCTCGTCGGAGATAACGCCAAGATCGGTTGTAACGCTGTAGTGGTTCGCGACGTCCCCGCCGGCGCCACGGCGGTCGGAATCCCGGCGCGCATCGTTACCGCAGGCGAGCAGGATCGACGAGAAGCGGCAGCCGCGCGGATCGGTTTCTCGGCTTACGCGATTGCCGCCGACATGAATGACCCCGTGGTTCAAGCCATTCACAGGCTGCTCGACCACGCCGCGACGACCGAAGAACGGTTCGAAAAACTCCTCGCCCAATTGCGGCGGGATGGCCTTAACTGCGGCGATGCCAAAGCGACGGCGGAGCGCTTTGATCCGCAGCAAATCAATAAGATGCTCGAATGAACTTGCCGGGCGTTTAGTTGACTAAATCTATCGGGAATTGTAGAATATCGTTGTCTAGGACAAAAGCCATGCCCCGACTCCGATTTCAGCGGAGCAATAGCAAAGGACGTGTTAGATGCGCCTGACCACCAAAGGACGTTTTGCAGTCACCGCGATGATCGACGTCGCGATGCATGATGAGCGCGGGCCGGTGACGTTGGCGAAGATCGCCGAGCGGCAGCGGATATCGCTGTCCTACCTTGAACAGTTGTTCGGCAAACTGCGCCGCCACGGTCTGGTGGACAGCGTCCGCGGACCCGGTGGTGGATATAACCTGGCGCGCCAGGCGGATTGCGTATCGGTGGCCGATATCATCGTCGCCGTGGATGAACCGATCGACGCGACACAATGCGGCGGTCGCGAAAACTGTCATGACGATCGCCGGTGCATGACCCACGATCTCTGGGCGGGGCTCAATACCCATATGCTCTCGTACCTGCAGGGCGTGACCCTTTCGCACCTCGTGCGTGCGCAGGAACCTTCGGCGGTCGCGGTGCTCGTCGATCAGCGGCTCGCCCGGCATGGCATGACGGCTGACAAACCACAGTTACCGGCAACAGCGTAGGGACGCACAACCGAAAGCTAGAACCGACACCATGAAGCTACCGATTTACCTCGATTACTCGGCGACCACCCCGGTCGATACGCGCGTCGCGCAGAAGATGATCACGTATCTAACCGACGAGTTCGGCAACGCCGCGTCGCGCTCGCACTCGTTTGGCTGGCGCGCCGAGTCGGCAGTCGAGGAGGCGCGCGAAAACGTCGCGGCACTGGTCAACTCCGACGCCAAGGAATTGGTCTGGACGTCGGGGGCGACCGAATCGATCAACCTCGCGCTCAAAGGCGCCGCGCATTTCTACCAGGACAAGGGCAAGCACCTGGTCACCGTCAAGACCGAGCACAAGGCCACTCTCGATACGATGCGCGAGCTGGAACGCGACGGCTTCGAAGTCACCTACCTCGATGTCGGCGAGGACGGCATGCTCGATCTCGAATCGTTCAAGGCCGCGTTGCGGCCGGATACGATCATTGTATCGGTGATGTTCGTCAACAACGAGATCGGCGTGATCCAGGACATTCCCGCGATCGGCGAGATTTGCCGCGAACGCGGAATTATTTTTCACGTGGATGCGGCGCAGGCGACCGGTAAGGTCCCGGTCGATCTCTCCGCGCTCAAAGTCGACCTGATGTCGTTCTCCGCGCACAAGACGTATGGTCCGAAAGGTATGGGCGCGCTGTTCGTACGGCGCAAACCGCGGGTGCGCATCGAAGCGCAGATGCACGGTGGCGGGCACGAGCGGGGCATGCGCTCCGGCACGCTGCCCACGCACCAGATCGTCGGCATGGGCGAGGCGTTCCGTCTTGCCAAGCTCGAAATGGCGACCGAAAACGAGCGCGTTCGCATGCTGCGCGATCGCTTGTGGAAAGGACTCTCGCAAATCGAAGAGGTGTACGTGAACGGCGATATGGAGCGGCGCGTACCGCACAACCTGAACGCCAGCTTCAACTTTGTCGAGGGCGAGAGCCTCATCATGGCAATCAAGGACATCGCGGTGTCGTCGGGCTCGGCGTGTACGTCGGCGTCTCTGGAGCCGTCGTATGTGCTGCGTGCGTTGGGCCGCAGCGACGAGCTCGCGCACAGCTCGATCCGGTTCACGATCGGCCGTTTCACGACCGAAGCCGACGTCGATTACACAATCGACCTGTTGCAGCGAAAGGTTGGCAAGCTGCGCGAGTTGTCGCCGCTATGGGAAATGCATCAGGAAGGCATCGATATCAGCCAAGTGCAATGGGCTGCGCATTGATCGTTATTGCGTCAGCAGGCTGACGCAATAACTGTCCAAATTGGAGCGGTCGGCTTCGCCGCCGCTCAATTCGGACGATATTTTCACAACGAGGAGCAAGGTCATGGCTTACAGCGAAAAGGTTATCGATCACTACGAAAATCCGCGCAATGTTGGCTCGTTTGCGAAGGACGCGGACGACGTCGGCACGGGTATGGTCGGTGCGCCGGCATGCGGTGACGTGATGAAGCTGCAGATCAAAGTGGGTCCGGACGGCGTCATCGAAGACGCGAAGTTCAAGACTTACGGCTGCGGCTCGGCAATCGCGTCATCGTCGCTCGTTACCGAATGGGTGAAGGGTAAGACGCTTGAGCAAGCGACGTCGATCCGCAATACGCAGATCGCCGCAGAGCTGGTGCTGCCCCCGGTGAAGATCCACTGCTCGATTCTCGCGGAAGATGCGATCAAGGCTGCCGTCGCCGATTACCGGAAAAAGCACGTCGCGGCCGACGCTCCCGAAGCTAAGCTCGCTGCCGACTGACCAAACAAAGTGGCGAACACACGCTCGAGGTGGCGACGATGGCGGTAACGCTGACCGAAACGGCGGCGAAACACGTCGCCTCGCATCTATCAAGACGCGGCAAGGGCGTTGGCTTGCGGCTGGGCGTCCGCACGTCGGGCTGCTCGGGGCTCGCGTACAAGCTCGAATACGCGGATGAGTTGCATCCGGAAGACTTGAAGTTCGAAAGCCACGGCGTCACCGTCGTCGTCGATCCCAAAAGCCTGCCGTATCTCAACGGCATGCAGCTCGATTTCGCGAAGGAAGGGTTGAACGAAGGCTTCAAATTCAACAATCCCAACAAGAAAGACGAGTGCGGCTGCGGGGAAAGTTTCAACGTTTGAGGAAGCGCGTGGAATGAAAACAACAGCCCGCAAACTCACTCCCGGAACGATTCGCGACGACCACCGCGATTGACCCGTCGCCGTCTGCAAAAGGGGCGGCTTGGCCGCTTTTTTTGGTGATCGATTTCTCCCGCAACCATTTTGCGCTGTTCGGCTTGCCGCAGCGATTCCGTCTCGACGCGGACGCGCTGGATCGCGCGTATCGGCAACTGCAGGGCGACGTCCATCCCGACCGCTTCGCGAACGGTGACGACGCGCAAAAGCGCCTCGCCTCGCAATCCTCCGCGCGGGTGAATGAAGCCTATACCGCGCTAAGAAATCCTGTCACGCGTGCGCAGTATTTGCTCTCGCTGCAAGGTATCGACGCGGGCGGGGAAACCGGTCCGCAACTGCCGGTGGATTTCCTGGAACGCCAGCTCGAACGGCGCGAGGCCGCGAACGACGCCGTGGCGGCACACGATAAACAGGCACTCGACACGCTACTCTCCGAAGTTCGAACCGACGCGCGGGAAATGGAAGACCGGCTGGCGCAGGAGTTCGACGGTGCCGGCACGCGTGGCGAAACCCCGATGCGGGTGCGCGAACTGACGTTTCTTGCGAAGCTGGCCGAGGATCTCGATGCGATGCAAGGCACGCTCGACAGCGAGGGCGAGAACTGATGGCTTTATTCCAGATATCGGAGCCCGACGAAGCGCCAGCGCCGAATGCTCGCAAGCGCGCGATCGGCATCGATCTCGGCACGACGAACTCGCTAGTCGCGACGGTTCGCCACGGACTTGCCGTGGTGCTGCCGGATGAAGAAGGCCGCCCGCTGGTGCCGTCGATCGTCCGCTATGCGGAGGAGGGTGTCGAGACCGGATATGCCGCGATGGCGCATCAATCGGACGATGCGCAAAACACGATTGTTTCCGTAAAAAGATTGATGGGCCGCGGATTCACCGATCTTGCCGACGCGCGGCGCTTTCCCTATCGCTTCGTCGATGCGCCGGGGATGGTCAAGATCACGACGCGCTCGGGTGTGAAAAGTCCCGTCGAAATCTCGGCCGAAATCCTGCGCGCGTTGCGCACGCGGGCGGAAGGGTCGTTGACCGGTGCGATCGACGGAGCAGTCGTAACGGTCCCCGCGTATTTCGACGAAGCGCAACGCCAGGCGACAAAAGACGCCGCGCGACTCGCTGGGTTGAACGTACTGCGGCTGTTGAACGAGCCGACCGCGGCCGCGATCGCCTACGGACTGGACAACGCGTCGGAGGGCGTCTACGCGATCTACGACCTGGGTGGCGGCACGTTCGACATCTCGATCCTACGGTTGTCGAAGGGCGTGTTCGAGGTGCTCGCGACCAACGGCGATTCTGCGCTCGGCGGCGACGACTTCGACCACCGCGTGCTGTGCTGGATCATCGAAGCCGCCAAATTGCCACCGCTTGGTCCACCCGATGTCCGATCGTTGCTCGTGGCGTCGCGCGAGGCCAAGGAAAACCTGTCCGAGCATGAAACCGCGCTGATTCTGGCGACGCTCGCCGACGGGCAAACGGTGAAAGTGACGTTGACCAAGGCGATTTTCACCGAAATCACACGCAATCTCGTCGGCAAGACATTGCAACCGGTGAAGCGCGCTTTGCGCGACGCGCAATTGCAGCCGGGGGACGTGCAGGGTGTCGTGCTCGTCGGCGGTGCGACGCGGATGCCGCAGATCCGTCGCGCCGTTGCCGAGTTCTTCGGGCAACCGCCGCTCACCAACCTGAATCCCGACGAGGTTGTCGCATTGGGCGCTGCTGTCCAGGCGAACAAGCTCGCTGGAAATCAAGAACGCAACGACGATTGGTTGCTGCTGGATGTGATCCCGTTATCGCTGGGCCTCGAAACGATGGGCGGGCTGGTCGAGAGGATCGTTCCGCGCAATGCGACGATCCCGGTCGCGCGCGCACAGGAATTCACGACGTTCAAGGACGGGCAAACCGCGATGGCCATCCACGTCGTGCAAGGCGAGCGCGACAAAGTCGCGGATTGCCGCTCGCTGGCGCGCTTCGAGTTGCGCGGCATTCCGCCGATGACCGCGGGTGCGGCGCGCATCCGGGTGGCGTTCCAGGTGGACGCCGACGGCCTCCTCGATGTCGCCGCGCGCGAAGAGACGACCGGCGTCGAATCTTCGATCACCGTCAAGCCGTCGTATGGTCTTACCGACGGCGAAATTGCGCTGATGTTGCAGGACTCCTTCGCCCACGCGGAAGACGACATGCAGGCGCGGGCGCTCGTCGAAGCGCAGGTCGAAGCCGACCGCATCGTCGATGCCACCAATACCGCGCTGGCGGCTGACGGCGTGTTACTCGCCGACTATGAGCGCGCAACGATCGAGCAATCGCTGGCGCAAGTCGCGCGCATGCGTGGCGGAAGCGATCACCGGGCGCTACGGGCCGCGGTCGAAGCGCTGAACCGGGCGACGGAAGACTTCGCGTCGCGGCGCATGGATCGCAGCGTCGCCCGAGCGCTTGCAGGCAAGCGCGTCGACGCCTTCCAATAATCGTTCCGAAGCCGTTTCCGATGCCCGAAATCGTTGTCCTGCCACATGCGGAGATCTGCCCCGAGGGCAAGACGTTCGACGCGCAACCGGACGTATCGATCCTCGACAATCTGCTGGATCAAGGCATCATCGTCGAGCATGCATGCGAAAAATCGTGTGCGTGCACGACCTGTCATGTCATCGTCCGCGAGGGGATCGGCTCGTTGCCGCCATCCTCCGAGGATGAGGACGATCTGCTCGACCGCGCGTGGGGCCTGACGAGCGTCTCGCGCTTGTCGTGCCAAGCCCTCGTCAAGGATAAGAAGCTGGTGATCGAAATCCCCAAGTACACAATCAACCAGGTGAAGGAGGGCCGCTGACATGAAGTGGACCGACACGCGCGAGATCGCCATCGCGCTCAGCGAAGGACATCCCGACGTCGATCCGCGCTACGTGCGCTTCACCGATCTGCATCGCTGGGTCTGCGAGCTGCCCACGTTCGCGGACGACCAAGCGCGCAGCGGCGAGAAAATTCTGGAAGCGATCCAGACGGCGTGGATCGACGAAGCGGATTAACGCAAATATGGGAACGCAGCCCAACGCGATGGGAACGCATCAGGTAAACAGGTTCAGGACGCCGTCGAGCCCGCAGTAGTCGAGCGCATGGGTTGCCTGCGCGCGGACGACCGGCTTGGCGCGGTAGGCAACGGCGATATCGACTTCGGCGAACATTGGGAGATCGTTGGCGCCGTCGCCGATGGCCACAGTGAGATCTCCGTCCCGCACCAGCTCTTCACGCAAGGTCCGTACTGTCTCCGCTTTGACCCGCGCCTCGACGATCGGCTCCTTGACGCGGCCGGTCAGCTTGGCATCGTCGATCTCAAGTGTGTTGGCGACTGTGTAGTCGAAACCGAGCGATGCCGTCAGCCGGTCGGTGAAAAAAGTGAAACCGCCGGAGACCAACGCGGTCTTCGCACCGACCGCCTTGAACGCGGCGAGCATGCGCTCGACACCCGGCGACAGGCGCAACCGCTCATCAAAGACTCTTTCGAGCTTGGCGACGGGACAGCCCGCGAGCAACGCGACCCGTTGGCGCAGGCTCTCGCCGAAATCGATTTCTCCGCGCATCGCGCTGGCGGTGATCTTCGCCACGTGTTCCCCGATCGACATCATTTCGGCGATTTCATCGATACATTCGATGGTGATCAGCGTCGAATCCATGTCCATCGCGACCAGCGCGACGCGCGAAAGACATCGGTCGCGTGGTACGAACGCGGCGTCGCAGCCGAGCTCCGTCGCAATGTCCAGCCATGCGTCGTCCGGCGCGATGTCGGGAAAGCGGAAAGCGTGGGGCGTTCCCAGGCCGATCGGCATGATGGCCCGAGCGGGTAACCTTTGCGCGAGATGATCCAATGTCGCCGGTGAAATGGACTGCGCCTGCACGACAAGATCCGATTCGCTCATGCGCTCACATCGAGCGGTTCACATCGTTGACTGGAGAGATCGGAACGTCGGAATGCGACTCTCTCCACGATGCTAACGCCGTCCCTTCCTTTGGCGCGAGCCTTTGGGCATCACGCTCGCGCGCGTCAGCGGCTCACTGACATTGGCCCGCCCCGGCGGTGCTTTGCGCGCGGAAGGCGGCTGGGACGTCTCCTCGGCGAGCGCGAAGTCGATCTTGGTCTGCTCCATGTCGACTCTAGCGACGCGAACGCGAATGCGGCCGGCCAACTGAAACACCCGGCCGCCGCGCTCGCCAATCAGTGCGTGGCGGACGGCGTCGAAGTGAAAGTAGTCGCGTCCCAGTTCGGTGATGTGGACCAGGCCATCGATGTTCAAAGCGTCCAGCGTAACGAAGACGCCAAAGCTCGTGACTCCGCTGATCGTGCCGTCGAATTCCTCGCCGATCTTGTCCTGCATGAAGTGGCACTTGAGCCAATTGGTCACGTCGCGCGACGCATCGTCGGCGCGGCGCTCGGTGAATGACGTATGCGCGCCGAGCTCCTGCCACGACATCGCCGCCGGCGTATAGCGTTTGCCGGCGAGTATCGCCTTGACCGCGCGATGAACGACGAGATCGGGGTAGCGGCGGATGGGCGAGGTGAAGTGCGTGTACGCGTCGTAGGCGAGCCCGAAGTGGCCTTCATTGTCCGGCCGATACTGCGCCTGCGACAATGAACGCAGCAGTACCGTTTGCAGCAGTGCGAAATCGGGGCGATCGCGGATCTGGTCGATCAGACGCGCGTAATCGCTCGTAGCCGGCGACCGGCCGCCGCCAAGCTGCAGCGCGGAGGTTTTGAGAAAATCGCGCAACGCCGTCAATTTATCCGGCGGCGGCCCCTCGTGTACGCGGTAGAGCCCGGGGTGTTCGTGCTTGGCCAGGAATTCGGCGGTGCAGACGTTGGCGGCGAGCATGCATTCTTCGATCAGCTTGTGCGCATCGTTGCGCGGCGCCGGCACAATGCGCGTGATCTTGCCAAAGTCGTCGAATTCGAGCGCCAGCTCGACGGTGTCGAAATCGATCGCGCCGCGTGTTGCACGCGCACCTGCAAAGGCATGATAGAGCGCATATAAGTTCTGCATGTGCGGCAGCAACGCTTTCGCTTCTTCGGTTTTTGCCGAAGCCGGCGCCGACAGCCACTCCCATACTTGCGTATATGTCAGGCGCGCGCGCGAGTGCATGACGGCGGGATAGAACTCGTAATGCATAATCGCACCGTGCGCCGTGACCTGCAGCTCACACACCATGCATAGGCGGTCGACGTCGGCTTTAAGCGAGCATAGTTCGTTGGAGAGCTCTTCGGGCAGCATCGGGATTACGCGCCGCGGGAAGTAGATCGACGTACCGCGCTCGCGCGCGTCGACATCGATCGCATCGCCGTCGCGCACATAATGCGAAACGTCAGCAATCGCGACGACAAGCCGGAAACCCTTGCCGCTGCGCTCGCAGAAAACGGCGTCATCGAAGTCCTTAGCCGTTTCGCCGTCGATGGTAACGAGCGGCAGAGCGGTCAGGTCGACGCGCCCCTTGCGGTCAGCGGCCCGGACCTCTTGAGGCAAGCGCTGGGCCAGGCGCAGAGCCTCTTTGGAAAATTCGAACGGCAACTCGTGCTTGCGCAGCGCGATCTCGATTTCAATTCCCGAGTCGGTGGCATCGCCCAACACCTCTTTGACTCGTGCGATGGCCTCACGATTGGCGGAGGGCTGCTCCAGGATCTCCGCGACGACGACTTGTCCGGCTGCTGCGCCCCCTAAGTCACTCGGGGCTATGAGCAGGTCCTGGCTGATGCGCCGATTCTCGGCGACGACGAAATAGATACCGCGTTCCTCGTGCAGACGGCCAACCACTTCGCGATTCGCGCGCTCGAGGATCTCGACGATTTCGGCTTCCGGCCGCCCGCGCCGGTCGGTTCCAGAGCGCCGCACGGCCACGCGATCGCCGTGCAGGGCTTTGTGCATTTCGCGCGCGCTCAAGTAGTAATCGTCGCTGCCGTCGTCGGGAACGAGGAAGCCGAAGCCGTCCGCATGCCCCTGTACGGTGCCGATGGCTAGATCGAGTTTTGCCACGACGCACAACAGGCCTTTGCGGTTGGTGAGAAGTTGACCGTCACGTTCCATCGCCGCGAGGCGACCGTAAAACGCTTCGCGCGCGCTCTCAGCTACCGAGAGCTCGCGTTCGAGCTCGACCGGCGGCAGAGGTACGCCGGCTGCCTTGAGCGCGGCGAGTATGGCTTCACGCGATGGCAGCAGCGTCGCATCGACGTCTCCGCGTCGCGCGCGCCACAGTGCAGGCGCATGTAAAAAGTCATTTGCCACCTCCTCTGCCACGCATGGTGCAAAAACCGGGGCTTCTTCGCGG
>JBPCLS010000059.1:0-5686 GCA_051003055.1 Casimicrobiaceae bacterium | reverse complement strand
TTCAGCACTAGAGCCCAGGTAAGCGACCTGTTAAGTGCAAAAACTACAACCACGAAAAGGGTGGGGATCCATGAAAAAAGCAGCACTCGCATTGGTACTGGTCGTGACTTCGTTGAGCTTAGGCGGTTGCTTCGTGGGCAAGGGTAAGGCCCCAGCCCCGGCGCCGGTCATTAGCCCAAGGGGCTGACGTAACCGAATTGGAAAGGCCGGTAAACCCAGCCTTTCCCCTCTGAGCTGCTCCCCCATTTTCTGACGCAGCTTCGGCCCATCAGCACGCGATCGCGCTGATGGCGACAGACTGACGGCGGAGGGACTACTCAGCCCCTGTCGTCACCCGCTTGGGTCAGGGGGTCGAGCTCGCGGCTGCAGCCCTCCGCCTCGTTCCCGTTCTCACCGCCTATGTCGAAAGCAGTCCGGCTCTCTCCCGCAAGCCACATTCGCCTCCTGAACCTTGCGTGAGGGCAAAAGGTAGCCCCAGGGCGACTTCGGAACTCAGAGCTTTTAAGTATGTCCCACGCCAGCGGCGTAGGCGTATCGAGGCGAGGCTGAGCGCTGCCGAGAATTAGCAGGCCCGGCGCTGGCACCGACTGGCCGATGACTACGCGGTGCTGCTGAAGAACTGGACGCCATTCTATCAGCGCCCACCAATCCTGATTGCGCAGCCCCCCAGCAGCGCATGGGCCTTTCTGTTCGGGCGCACTATCGCCGGAGTTCGACTGCTAATTATAAATACACGCCTGCCCGGCGGTCTTTCATGATGTGTTTTCGATTCAAGGTCTCCCAAACTTGTCACGTATTGTTCTACGACCCTTTAAGCGACTCCTCATAAGAACAGGGGCCTAATCTCAGCTGATCTCCACCCTGCGAATGGGGACTTGTCATGTCTAGGGAGCGCCGCAAGACGTTTCGAGTTGAGTGGAATTCAGTAGCAACGTTGTACGACCGAAGCGGCCGCCAAGCTCGGCCTTGCATCGTTGCCAATTTTTCAAATGGGGGCGCCAAAATTGTAGGGGTTGATGTGCAAACGATCGAAGACCAAGTCTGGCTCAAACTCACACCGCATGGGCGGATGCGCAAATGTCACGTCCTTTGGCGCAATACGCGTGCGTTGGGGGTTGAATTCACGGACCAGCGCATAGCAGGTCCGACTGCGTCGCCGGTGTGGCAAAAATCGCCGCTGCGATCGCGAGCCGAATGATCTCCAACTTCTCTGAGGCCGGATATCTCATTCGCCGTCCTCCCCATCCGCCGTCACGCTTTTTTGAGCAGACGGTTTCCAGGGTCAGGTCTGCGACCGCCTCCTTGAGCGCCGTGGCCTCGGGCCGCATATCCTTCACCTCGTCCGACGTCGCGGCCCGCGCTGTATCGCCGGCCAGGCGCTTTTTGCCTTCCTCCAGGAAGTCTTTCGACCAGCGATAATACAGGTTCTGCGCGATCCCCTCTCCTCGCAAAGGATGCGGAAGAAATGGTCGAGCGTTGGCTGGATCTGCCAAGGAGGTCACGCGATATCAATGGCTTAGGGAGTTGGTGACCGTTTAGCGGTGTACTTTCTCTTACGGACCGGCTGCGGCGCGATGTCTCCGAGTTTGCTCCCCAGATGCGCGTGAGAACATGATATAGGTGCGCGGATTGAGCCTAGGGCACGCGCCGCTCAGGGGTGCGACAACCAAGGAGGCTCCGACAATGTCGGACTATAACCGCAACGTGAGTACTTCGCCATGGGATCGGGCAGCTGGTCGGACTTCCCTTGCCGTTGACCAAGGACTGCGCGCCTACATGCTGCGCGTCTATAATTACATGGTTATCGGCCTCGCCATCACCGGTCTCGCGGCACTTGGTATCTACATGATCTCAGTGACTGGGGATGCCAACGCCGCAGCCAAGATCCTGCGCAACGGCGTCGAGGTGCCGGCGCGCGTAGCTGGCAACATGTACCTCACGTCGATCGGACATACGATCTTCGTTAGCCCGGTCAAATGGGTCATCATCCTCGCTCCATTAGCGATGGTGTTTGGCTTGAGCTACGGCATTCAGAAGGTCCGGCCCGCCACAGCACAATTGTTGTTCTTGATCTTCGCGGCGCTGATGGGATTGTCACTCGGTTCGATCTTCATGGTGTATACCCATACCTCGATCGTGCGGGTGTTCTTCATTACCGCCGCGTCCTTCGGGGCGCTCAGCCTCTGGGGTTACACCACGCAGCGTGATTTAAGCGGCATGGGTTCATTCCTTCTCATGGGCCTGATCGGTGTCATCCTCGCGAGCCTCGTGAACGTATTTATGGCGAGTTCAGTCTTGCAGTTCGTGATCTCGGTGGTTGGCGTCCTGGTGTTCGCCGGCCTGACCGCCTGGGACACGCAGCGACTCAAGACCGAGTATCTCCACGGTGGGATGGACGGCGAGACCACTGAACGCTCCGCTATCCTGGGAGCGCTCTCGCTCTATCTGAACTTCATCAACATGTTCACGCTCCTGCTCCAGCTATTCGGCCAGAAGAGCGAGTGACGACCGCGTCACCGTAAGAAGGAAGGCCCCGGCACAATTTGAGGGCCGCCTAAAGGGCGGCCCTCGTGACCCTTCGGTCGACCCAGTCTCACTCAGGCCTCCCGCTGCGTTCGCGATAGGGGGCCACCTTTGAGCCTCGGAGGCGATAAATGGCCTTGGCGCGTACTACACACACAAAGCCTGACAGTGCGAACGGATGGCCACTGAGGCCGCCAATCAACGCCGCCGCGCCAACCTTCAAGAGGAAGGCAAGTTGTGGCGCGAGATAGCGCGCGACATAGCTAGACAGGATCGCGGCGAAGGTTGGCTGCCCTAGTCGGCCGTCCAGAGCATCAAGGCAGACATCAAACGATGCGACGCTCACGCCTGCTCTGGGTAGAACCGAATACCGTGCATCCATCGAGAAAGCGGTAGGTTTTCCGACCAAAGCTGGTATCGTTCGCGCTGCCCGCTTGGGTTCGCCAATGTTGGCGATGTGGGTGTGGAATTGACCTCCGTATGAAGGTGCCGCGCCCGACCCATGTGCTCTTGGTCTATCCACGATTCGGGGCGGGCACGTTCTGGAGTCTTGGCCCGGCCTGCGAGCTGTTCGGCGCGAAATATCCGACCGCGCCGCTTGGGCTGATCACCGCCGCCGCGATGCTGCCGCCGCACTGGACCGTCAGGTTGGTCGACCGCAATACCGAAGAGCTGCAAGACAGCGACCTCGACCGGGCCGACCTGGTGATGACCGGTGGCATGCTCCCGCAGCATCTCGACACGATCGAGATCATCGAAATGTGCCGCGCGCGCAAGAAGCCGGTCGCGATCGGAGGAGCGGGCGTCAGCTCGGTTCCCTTCGCATACACCAGCGCCGATTTCCGGATCCTCGGCGAGGCCGAAGCGGTTATGGATGACTTCGTCGCCGCCTGGGACGCCGGCGTGCGCGAAGGGACATTCGAGGCGCCAAAATTTACCATCGACGTCACCAAGACGCCGATCCCGCGCTTCGATCTCCTGAGATTCGACGATTATCTCTATGTCGGCGTGCAGTTCTCGCGGGGCTGTCCGTTCACTTGCGAGTTCTGCGACATCATCGAGCTCTATGGCCGCGTGCCGCGCACCAAGACGGCGCCGCAAATGCTCGCCGAGCTCGACCGGCTTTACGAGCTTGGCTATCGCGGCCATGTCGACTTCGTCGACGACAACCTGATCGGCAACAAGAAGGCCGTGAAGGCCTTTCTTCCTGACCTGACGAAATGGCTCGAAGAGCACGACTACCCGTTCGAGTTTACCACCGAAGCCTCGATCAATCTCGCCGACGATCCCGAATTGCTGCGGCTGATGAACAAGGCCAATTTCGTCGGCGTGTTCGTCGGGATCGAAAGTCCCGATCCCGAAACGCTGCGGCAGATGAAGAAGAAGCAGAACACGCGCCGCAGCATCTCTGAGAGCATTCACAAGATCTACCAAGCCGGGATGTTCGTGACGGCGGGCTTTATCGTCGGCTTCGACAACGAGAAAGTTTCGATCGCCGACGCGATGGTCGAGCTGATTGAGGAGGCGGCGATCCCGGTTGCGATGGTCGGCCTGCTCTACGCGCTGCCGAACACGCAGTTGACGCGCCGGCTGACGCAGGAAGGCCGGCTGCATCCGCTGCCGACGGAGACGAAGGGAGACCAGTGTACGCAAGGGCTCAACTTCGACACCAAGCGGCCACGGCGCGAGGTCCTGCAAGACTACCGCGACGTTCTCGAAAAGGTCTACGACCCGACCGCCTATGCGGGCCGTCTCAATCGCCTGATCGGGCTCCTGAACAACGCAAGCCGCGCGCACCAGATGAAGGGCAGCCATTCGCGGCGCAATTCCGGCAACATGGCGACAGTGCAACGCCTCGTCGCCGGCCTGCCCGAACCGAGACGCATCTTCTGGGAAGCCTTCACGAATTGCGTCGCCACCAATCCGAAATCGGTGCGCTACATTGTGCTGCAGCTGGCGTTTTATATGCACCTCGGCCCATTCTCGCGCTACGTCGTGGGTCGCATCGACCAGATGATAGCGGAACTGAACGAGACCGAGCTTCCGGCCCAAGCCAGTTCACGCGATGCCCCACGATCGGTCCTGATGAATTGACGATAATAACTCCGCGCAGAGCCTTGCCGGCGCGGTCTCTCCCGCCCGCGTCATCGCCGTCCCGTTGAGGCGCAGCTTAGGAGCGGTTACCCGTCGCAACTTGATTTGGGGGACGGCCGCATCGGCGGAATCCGCTTTCGGTAAACGTTGAGTGGCGGCAATAGCGTGAGTTGCGTTTGGCCATGCCATTCACTCGAATCGATGACGGGAGTGCCCTGAGTGTCCAAGTCATTCGATGACGTATCCGGAACGCTGGTTGTCGGGGCGCGTTTCGATGACCTAAACGCGGACTTCGATGGGTCGCCATAGGTCACGGCGGTCTCCGGGCCGGCGAGGTGCCTTCCGCCGGTGCGCCCAGCCTCACCGCTTTCATCAAGGGACGCCCGCAGTCGCAGGAATGCCAGCTAAAGGAACGCGGTAGCTGCAAAATCGGACTATCGGCCCAAAGTGGTCGCGCGCCCGTGGCGAGTGTCTATTTCCGCGGGCGACACTGACAACCGGGTCCCCGGTGCCAACCTCGTTTATCCCCACGAGGACCATCGCGCGCTGCGTCCGCCGGAAGCGCTTGTCCCGGGTAACACCGGGTCGCTGAAGCCGTCGCAAGGGGGTTCCCCGATGGTGCTTTCGGCGCTTCCGCCGGAAGAACGGCCCGACGTCGGCCCTGCGAAGCTCGAACCGCGTTTCCAGCGTCAGGAAGTGGCTTTTGCGACAAAGGAGCCCGCGGGTACCATCGTCGTCGATACGCCCAATACGTATCTTTATTATGTGCTAGGGGGCGGCCGCGCCGTACGGTATGGCATCCGCGTTGGCCGCGACGGCTTCCGCTGGAACGGCGTGCAGAAGATCAGCCGCAAGGCGGAGTGGCCGGATTGGCACCCGCCGTCCGAGATGATCGAGCGCCAGCCCTATCTGCCGCGCTTCATGGCGGGCGGCGAAGGCAATCCGCTCGGCGCGCGCGCGATGTATCTTGGCTCGACGGTCTACCGCATCCACGGCACCAACCAGCCATCGACGATCGGCAAAACGGTTTCGTCGGGCTGCTTCGGCATGCTCAATGAGGACGTCAGCG
>JBPCLS010000058.1:0-5107 GCA_051003055.1 Casimicrobiaceae bacterium | reverse complement strand
ATCACGGAAACGCATTCGATCTCCGCGGGGCTCGATTATCCCGGCGTCGGCCCCGAACACGCGTGGCTCAAGGACACACAGCGTGCTCAATACGTGGCTATCGACGATAACGAAGCGCTGGCTGCGTTCCACGATTGCTGTCGCATGGAGGGAATCATCCCAGCGCTCGAATCGGCGCACGCGCTTGCCTACGCAGCCAAACTCGCACCAACGCTTGCGAAGGAAGAAGTGTTGCTGGTGAATCTCTCCGGTCGCGGTGACAAGGATATGAACATCGTCGCCGAGCGTACCGGACTCAAATTCCACGGCCGGCCGGAGTGCGATTCCGCGCGCCAATAGTGAATATGGCCAGACGCTCCGCGCACATCTGCCCTTTTCGGATGGCAGCGCGGCGCTTTCTGCGCTGAAACGGCCGCAACTTGAACCGGATCGACGCGCAATTCGCGCAACTTAAGTCCGCCGGCCGCACCGCGCTGATCCCCTACATCACGGCCGGTGATCCATCGCTCGCCGCGACGGCGCGGATCATGGCTGAATTGGTGGCGGCAGGCGCCGACATCCTGGAGCTGGGAGTGCCTTTTTCCGATCCGATGGCGGACGGACCGGTCATCCAACGGGCTTCCGAGCGTGCGTTAGCGCAGGGGGTGCGCCTGCAGGACGTACTCGCAATCGTGCGCACGTTTCGCGAGGGAAACAGCACGACACCCGTGGTGTTGATGGGTTATGCCAATCCGATCGAAGCGATGGGTGTCACGGCGTTCGGCGATCGGGCGATGAGCGCCGGCGTCGACGGCGTGCTGGTCGTCGACTACCCGCCGGAAGAGGCGCGCGAGTTCGCCGCACTCCTCGTCGAGCGCGGAATTGCGCCGATTTTCATGCTGGCGCCAACAACGCCGGAAGAACGGATTGCCGCCGTGGCAACACTGGCTCGCGGTTACATCTATTACGTGTCGCTCAAGGGCGTCACCGGTGCGGGCCATCTCGATACCGATGATGTCGCACGCAAGCTCATGGAAATTCGCCGCCACGTATCACTGCCGGTTGGCGTGGGGTTCGGCATCCGCGACGCCGCGAGCGCACAGGCGATCGCGACGCACGCGGACGCCATCGTCATCGGTGCCCGGATCATCCAGGAAATCGAAGGTGCGCCGCCCTCGGAAGCAGCGGCCCGCGCCGGCGCTTGGCTTGGTACTATCCGCGTCGCGCTCGACGCGATGGAGAGAAAGCGCGCTGCTTGAACAAATAAGCGGGAATAAGCGGGAATAAGCGCGAAAAGCGCGAATGGGTGTCATCAGGCAATCGGGGGCGACATGAGCTGGCTGCAGAAACTGCTTCCGCCGCGGATCAAGAGCGCGCCAGGGGAGCGTAGGACGCCGGTGCCGGAGGGGCTGTGGGTCAAGTGCCCGTCGTGCGAGGCGGTGCTCTACCGTACCGATCTCGAAAAGAATCTCGAAGTGTGTCCGAAATGCGGTTATCACTCGCGCGTGTCTGCGCGGCAACGCCTCGACCAGCTGCTCGATTCTGAAGGTCGCTTCGAAATCGGTTCGGAAGTGGTTCCGACCGACAGCTTGAAATTCAAGGACACCCGCAAATATCCCGAGCGTTTGTCCGCGGCACTCGAGGAAACCGGCGAAACGGACGCGCTCATCGTCATGCAGGGAAGCGTCAAGAACGTATCGCTGGTGCTTGCCGCATTCGAGTTCGAATTCATGGGCGGTTCGATGGGCTCGGTCGTCGGCGAGCGCTTCGTGCGCGGCGTGCGCGTCGCGTTCGAGAACCGCGTTCCGTTCGTCTGTGTTTTGGCGTCCGGCGGCGCGCGGATGCAGGAGGGCGTGCACTCGCTGTTCCAGATGGCAAAAACGACGGCGGTGTTGCAGGAACTCACGCGCGCACGCTTGCCCTTTGTTTCGATTCTGACCGATCCGACGATGGGCGGCGTGTCGGCATCGTTCGCATTCGTAGCCGACGTCGTCATCGCGGAGCCTGGCGCGCTGATCGGGTTTGCCGGACCTCGGGTCATCGAACAAACCGTACGCGAAACGCTGCCCGAGGGGTTCCAGCGGTCGGAATTTCTGATCGAAAAGGGCGCGCTCGATTTGATCGTCGATCGGCGGCAACTGCGGGACGAACTCGCGCACGTTCTCGCGCTGCTCACGCGGCAACCGCCGCCGACGAACTGACGTTTCCGCGATATCCGACCGGGGCTTGTAACCTCTCGCGGATGGACAAAACCAAGTTTCCTGCGTGAGCCGCCCAACGACGCTTGCCGCTTGGCTCGCGTACCTGGAAACGCTGCACCCGCAATCGATCGCCCTCGGTCTCGATCGCGTGCGTGCTGTCCACGAGCGGCTCAACAAAGTGATCGCCTGTCCCGTGGTGACGGTTACGGGCACCAACGGCAAGGGCTCGACGTGCGCGATGCTCGAAGCCATTCTGCGCAGCGCCGGCTATCGCACCGGGCTCTACACATCGCCGCATCTTTTGCGCTACAACGAGCGCGTACGGATCCTGGGACATGAGATCGGCGACACCGAACTGCTGGCGGCATTTGATGCCGTCGAAGGCGCGCGCACCGCCGCACGACCGGCGACACCGCTTACGTATTTCGAGTTCGGAACGCTGGCAGCGTTGTGGCTGTTCGCGCGTTTGAGCCTCGATGCGCTGGTGCTGGAAGTAGGTTTGGGGGGACGGCTCGATGCGGTCAATCTGATCGATGCGGAGGTCGCGGTGCTGACGAGCGTCGCGTTGGACCATATGGAGTATCTGGGGGCGACGCGAGAGGCCATCGGCCGCGAAAAAGCAGGAATCTTTCGCTCGGGCAGACCCGCGGTTTGTGCGGAGCCCCATCTGCCGGCGAGTGTGATCGAACATGCCCGCGCGATTGGCGCTCCTGTCGTGCAGATCGGCCGCGACTACGGCTTCGCGGACGAACGAACGCAGTGGAGGTACTGGGGTCCTGGCGGCGAGCGCTTTGGGCTGCCATTTCCCGCCTTGCGTGGTGCATATCAACTCGCCAATGCAGCCACCGTGCTGGCGATTCTCGATCTCTTGCGCGAAACATTGCCCGTGAGCGGAGGCGCGATTCGCGACGGCCTGTTGACGGTCGAATTGCCCGCACGCTTTCAGGTGCTGCCCGGTCGTCCGACGACTGTGCTCGATGTTGCGCACAACCCGCATGCGGCGCGCACTCTTGCCAACGCGCTCGGCGCGATGGGCTATTACCCGGAAACGTTCGCCGTATGGGGCATGCTCGGCGACAAGGACTTGAGCGGTGTTGCCGAGGCGATGCAATCGCGCGTGGATCACTGGAACATTGCGCGCGTGCCCGGGCCGCGCGGAGCCGATGCCGCAGCGCTGCGCGGCGCGCTGATCAATGCGGGTATCGACGATTCCGTGATTCACGTCTTCGGCGACGTTGGCGAGGCGTATCGCGCAGCGCGCGAATCAGCCGACGAGGCTGATAGAATTATCGTCTTCGGCTCATTCCTGACGGTTGCCGCAGTACTCGCCGCCTGAAGCCATGATGCCGTATCGCTTGAGCAGGTAAACCATGCCCGAAGCTGCCGACTTGAACGTCGACGAATTGCGACGCCGCGCGCGACGCCGTTTGATCGGCGCCATCGTGCTCGCGCTCGTCGCGGCAACCGTCGTGCCGATGCTTCTCGAAAGCGAGCCGAAGCCACTGGGCGAGGAAGTGTCGGTAAAAATCCCCCCGATCGACGATGGCAAATTCGTCAATCGGCTGACCGATGCGAGCAAACACGAGCCCTTGAGCGCCGGATCCGCCAAAGTCGAATCCGGCACGGATCCTTTGAAGACCGATGCCGCGCCTCCTGCACCGCAGGCTCCGAGGAAGCCGCTTGCCGAAGCGGAGCAGCGGGTGCTGGCGCCTTCCGCCAAGAGTCCGGCGCCGACGGGCGCTTCCGCTGCGAGTGCCCCGGCCAAAGCCGACGCCCCCGTACCGCCGAAGAGCGAGGCGAGTCCGGGTGGCGAAGCGGCCAAGAGCGAGACGGCAAAAGAAGGATTCGCCGTGCAGCTCGCTGCGTTCGCCGACGACAAAGGCGCCAACGCACTCGCTAATAAATTGAAACGCACCGGTTACCCGGCTTACACCGAGTCGCTGACGACCAGCAAGAGCACGCTATGGCGCGTACGGGTCGGTCCGTATCCATCGCGCGATGCGGCCGGTGCGGCCCGCACCAAGCTCAAGGACGACGGTTACAACGGCATCGTGGCGCCGGCGAGATAACGCACGGTTTCCCGCGCCGTCATGTCGGCTCTTGACTGGATCGTCGTTGCCGTGCTCGCGCTGTCGGCCGTGCTGGCCTTCTTTCGCGGCGTGGTGCGGGAGCTGATCGCGCTTTCCGCGTGGGTATTGGGCTTCATCGCTGCCGTTGCGTTTACTCCGGCGCTGGCCGCCAAGCTGCCGGACTTGGGCGGCGGGCCCGCCGTGCCCTACGTTCTGGCGTTCGTTGTGATCATTATTGCGGCGCTGCTGCTGGGCTCGCTCGTCGCGTGGCCGCTGGCGAAGGCGATTCGCGCTGCCGGTTTGGGGTTCGTCGACCGTTTCCTAGGCGGCGCGTTCGGACTTGCCCGCGGAGTTTTGCTGGTGCTGGCTTTGGTGCTGGTCGCCGGGTTGACCAGTCTTCCGCGAACCGATTGGTGGCAGAATTCGGCTCTTGCCCCGGCACTCGCCGCAGGCGCGTTGTCGCTCAAGCGATGGTTACCCGCCGCATGGGGCGAGCGGCTCGATTACTCGCGTGACGGCCTTACCCCGGTACGAAAAGCGGTGCCGGCGAGACGAGAGGTCTAACTCATATGTGCGGAATCGTCGGCATTGTCGCGCACACGCCGGTCAACCAGTTGCTATATGACAGTCTGCTGCTGCTGCAACACCGCGGACAGGACGCTGCGGGCATCGTCACCAGCGAAGGCCCCGTGTTTCACATGTACAAGGGGGCGGGGCTCGTGCAAAACGTCTTCCGCACGCGCAACATGCGTGACCTCGTCGGGCACGCGGGCATCGCGCACTGCCGTTACCCGACCGCCGGCTCCGCGTTCAGCGAAGGCGAGTCGCAACCGTTCTACGTCAACTCGCCCTTCGGCG
>JBPCLS010000057.1:0-22469 GCA_051003055.1 Casimicrobiaceae bacterium | reverse complement strand
GCACCGCGCGCTACGTCGAGAAAACGAATGCTTTGAAGTACGTGGCCGGCTATTGCGTCATCAACGACGTCTCCGAGCGGGAGTTTCAGTTGCGTCACGGCGCATCGCAGTGGGGCAAGGGCAAGGGGTGCGATACGTTCGGCCCGATCGGGCCATGGCTCGTCACCACGGACGAGATACCCGACCCACAGAATCTCGACATGTGGCTCGACGTCAACGGCGTGCGCAAGCAGACCGGAAACACGCGGACGATGATCTTCGGTGCCGCCGATCTCGTCGCCGACGTATCGCGTTACATGACCTTGCTGCCGGGCGACGTGATCACGACCGGAACGCCGCCGGGTGTGGGCATGGGGATGAAGCCGCAGCAGTTTCTTAAAGCCGGCGACGTCGTCACGCTGGGCATCCAGGGCTTGGGCGAGCAGAAACAGAAGGTGGTGGCGTTCAAAGGCAAACGCTAGCCTGCCTGGTCGCTGATGACCAGGCATCAGCGCGAACCTGGAGCGCATACTGAAGTCCGTCGGACAGAAGGTCGATGGGCAGGAGCCAGTGCTCGAAATCAACGCCGACCATGCGCTGGTCAAACGGCTCGGCGGGAGAGCGCTGACGCGCGCTTCAACGACTGGGCGCACATCCTATGCGATCAGGCGCTTTTCGCGGAAGGCGGACGGCTCGAAGACCCTGCTGGCTTCGTGCCGTGCGCCGCATGAACGGTCGGTCGCTGACCGTTACGCCGCCGCACGCTTCAACCGCGGCACTGCCGCGAGCAGCGTACGCGTGTACTCGTGCTGCGGCCGGCTCAGGATGTCGTCGGCGGAGCCGATTTCGACCAGCCTCCCGTTCTTCATTACCGCGATCTCGTGCGCAAGGTACTCGACCACGCCGAAGTTGTGCGTGATGAAGAGGTAGGTCACGCCGAGTTCCCGTTGCAGTTCCTTCAGCAGGTTGAGGATCTGCGCCTGCACCGAGACGTCGAGCGCCGACGTCGGCTCGTCGGCGACGATCAGCTTGGGCTCGACCGCGAGCGCTCGGGCGATCGCCAGCCGTTGGCGCTGGCCGCCGGAAAACTCGTGCGGGTAGCGCGTCAACACATCGCGCCGCAGACCTACCCGTTCCAGCAACGCTGCGACGCGTTCGGTCCGTTGCTCCGGCGCGATGTCGGGGCGTAGCCAGGCCACGCCTTCCTCCAGTATCTCGTTGACGCGCATCCGCGGATTGAGAGAGGCGAAAGGGTCCTGGAATACGATCTGCGCCGCGCGTCGCGCTGTCCGCAGCGCCTCGCCGTTCATCGGCTCCAGCGCCGTGCCCTGCAGCAGCGCCGATCCGGTAATCTCGGCAGTGTCGCGTAACAGTTGCAGCACCGCCTTGCCGACCGTCGTCTTGCCGCTGCCCGATTCGCCGACGAGAGCCAGCGTACGCGCCGCCGGGATGCTGAACGACACGCCATCGACGGCCTTCACATGGCCGACGGTGCGTTTGAAAAGACCCTTGCGTATCGGGAACCAGACGCGGTAGTCGCGCACTTCGAGCACCGTTTCGCCGACGGGTGCATCCGCCGGCAGGTCCGGGTCCTTGTTGAACACGCGCCACACGGATTCCGCGGGGCTCACGCCTTCGTACAAAACGCAACGCACCGAATGGTTCGGCCGGAATTCGATGAGTTGCGGCGGTGCGGCGCGGCAGCGGTCCATCACATTGCCGCAGCGATCGGCGAAGCGGCAGCCGGCAAACGGCTGGTTGAGCAGCGGCACGGTGCCCGGAATCGACGCGAGCCGGCGGCCGCGCTTGCTGGCATCGGGGAGTGCCCCGAACAGGTTGACCGCGTAGGGGTGCAGCGGCCGGTCGAAGAACTCCTTCGCCTCGGCCACTTCGACCACCTGGCCGGCGTACATCAGCGCAACCCGGTGCGCCATCTGCGCGACGATCGCGAGATCGTGCGTGATGAGCAGCATCGCCATCTTGTGCGAGGCCTGCAGTTCCTTCAACAGGTCGAGGATCTGCGCCTGGATCGTGACGTCGAGCGCGGTGGTCGGTTCGTCTGCGATCACGACGTCCGGATCAGCCGCAAGTGCGATGGCGATCATCACACGCTGCTTCTGGCCGCCGGACATCTGGAACGGATAGTCGCCGACGCGCCGTTCGGGTTCCGGAATACCCACGCGCTTCAGCCAGTCGATCGCCTTCGCGAGCGCCGCTTCGCCGCGAAGCGGAGTGTGCCGCTCGATCACCTCGGTGATCTGGCGGCCGACCGTCATCACCGGGTTGAGGCTCGTCGATGGCTCCTGGAAGATGATGCTGATCCGGCGCCCGCGAATGTCTCGCATCCGTGCTTCCGGCAGCTGGATGACGTCGGTGCCCTGGACGTCAACGCGGCCGGCGCTGACGCGGCCGCTGTCGGGCAGGAGGCGCAGGATCGACAGCGCGGTCATCGACTTGCCGCAGCCCGACTCGCCGACCAGCCCGAACGTCTCGCCGCGTTCGATCGTGAGCGAAAGTGCGTCGACCGCGCGCACGAGCCCGCTGTCCGAGTCGAGGTCGGTCGTGAGATTGTCGATCGTGAGCATGGTGGTCCGGTCCTACTCGGCGACGGCGCTGGTCGCGGCACCACGGGGAGGGGTGGCGGCGCTGGCCGCGGGCTTGCCGCGGCGCGGGCGGAACGCGCGGGCACGCGGATCGAACGCCTCGCGCACCGCACTCGCGAAAAGCTGCATCGACAGCACGAAGGTCACCATGAAGGCGAACGCGGCGAGGAGGTTCCACCAGACCGCCGGATCGCGCGACAATTCCGTGCGTGCGCTGTTGATCATCGTGCCGAAGCTGTTGGTGGTGGGATCGACGCCCACTCCCACATACGAAAGCACCGCTTCGTACAGCACGAGGCTCGAGAAATCGAGCACGGCCACAATCAGCACGACGTGCATCACATTGGGCAGGATGTGCCGGCGCATGATGCCGCGATCCGAGACGCCAAAGGCGCGCGCCGCCTGCACGTAATCGAGCTCGGTGAGCTTCAGCGTTTCGGCGCGCAGCAACCGCGCGAGCCCGGCCCAGCCGGTGATGCCCAGGATCGCCGCCAGCAGGAACAGGCGGATGTCGGCGCGTTCGAGTCCGGTCTCGAACATCTGGGGGTTCTTGTCGATGAAGACCTGGATCATGAGCACGAACGCGGCGATCAACAGGACCGAAGGAATCGACGACAGCACGGTGTACAGGTACTGAATCGCGTCGTCGACGCGGCCCTTGTAGTAGCCGGCAAGGATGCCGAACGCGATCGCAAACGGCAGCGTGGCGAGCGTGGCGAGCGAGCCGATCACGACGGCCGTACGGACCGACTTGATCGCCTGGAACAACACGTTGTTGCCGGTCTGGTCGGTGCCGAACATGTGATGGGAGGCCCACGGGGCCGCGACCCAGCCGATGAAGAGCGCCAAAAGCGACGCGGTCAGCAGTATCGGCCGCCAAGGAATATCGGTGGTCCGCTGCCAGATCGACCGCAGCGATTCGCGGAGTGGAATCCGCGCCGGCCGTGCGCGCAGCGCGGCGACTGTCATCCAGATGAGCGCCGCGCCGACGGCACCACCGGCGAGACCGCCGATCGATCGTCCGGCCACATCGCCCGCCCATTCGCGGTCGGTGTCCTTCAGATGTGCGCCGCCGAACTGCAGGCGCGGGTAATCGCGCACCGTCTTGCCGCTGACCAGCATCGACTCCTTCGAGTACTGATGCGTGCCGAGTGGGACCGAGTAGGTTTTCTCGCGCGATTCGCGCGGGCCGGCGAGCAAGGCGTCGAGCAAGGACAGCGTGCGCGTCGAATAGGCGCGCGCGGCATCGGCGGCCGCGCCGGGCGCCGGCGGCAGCAGCGGACGAAAATGGATCGAATCGAAAACGGAGATCAGCAGAAAAACCCCCAGCACGACCGCCGCGGACATCGCGGCCGGATCGCGGACGACCGTGCGCCAGGTCTGGCGCAGCGTCGGCGTCCGGAGCGCATGCCACGCGTAGAGCGCGATCGCGACCAGCAACAGGTAGAGAACGATGTCGGTGGCGAGGAAAACCAGCTTCGGCACTCGGGTCTCCTAGCCGAGGCGGATGCGGGGATCGGCGACGGTGTACGAAATGTCGGTCAGGATCAGGCCGACGATGTAGAGCGCCGAGCCGACGAACACCATCGAGCGGACGACGGCGAAATCCTGCGCGTTTATCGCGTCGATCGTGTAGCTGCCGAGGCCGGGAATCCCGAAGAAGGATTCCATGATCAGCGCGCCGAGGAAGAGCAGCGGCAACACGGCCACCGTACTGGTCAGGATGGGAAGCATCGCGTTGCGCAGCACGTGGCGGAACAGCACGACGGTCTCCGACAGACCTTTCGAGCGCGCGGTGCGAACGTAATCCTTGCCGATCTCCTCGAGGAACATGGTGCGGTAGAACAGCGCCTCGCTCCCCAGCCGCGACACGATGCCGATGATCACCGGCAGCGCGAGAAAGACGAAGAGGTCCCAGCCACCGGCGAAACCCGAGATCGGCACCAGCTTTAACACCCTGCTGAACAGGAACTGTCCCATGAGGATGTAGAAGAGCGCCGAGATCGCCATCAGGAAGACGGCGAACGTGAAACCCCAGAATTCGAGGTAGGTATTGCGGAAGAACACCATCAGCAGCGAGAACACGATCACGATGAAGATGCCGAGAATGAACGTCGGGATCGCGAGCGCGATCGACGGCCCCATCCGTTTCCTGATCTCGTAGCCGATGTCGCGACCGCTGTCCGACGGGCCGAAGTCGAACGCGAAGAGCTGAACCGAGCGATCGTAGAAGATCGTTTTCGTCAGCTTTTCGGCGCCCGGGGCCGCTTCGTTCCAGAACAGTGGCTTGTCATAGCCGCGCTCGACCTTCCACTTCTCGATTGCGTCCTGCGAGACGCGCTTGCCGCCGATGTTCATCCGCGCCATGTCGTCGGGCGTGTTCACCGTGAAGAACAGCATGAAGGTGAAGATGTTGACGCCGATCAGGATCAGCACACCGTAGCCGATGCGCTGGATGATGTAGTTGATCATGGCGTGCGGCGAGGAGAAGCTAGACGCCTTCCCGCGCCAGCGTGCGTCCGGCCGTCTCGCGTTCGCGCCGGCGCCATGTGAACCAGGCCGGTACGACGGCGGTGAGCAGGGCGATCGCGATCAGCGGGATCGGCCACCAGATCGGTCTGTTCCATTCAGTGAGCTTGCGCGCGCGGAGTTCGGGATCGAGCCGCAGGTAGCCGATGTGGTTGCGGATGATCTGGGTCGGTTTGCCGTTGCCGATCCACTGGTGATAGGCGGCGGCGGACGTGGGGAAGTAACCGAAGCTCCACACCGCATCCTTCTGGACGATCTCGATCATCTGGTCGATCAGCTTCTGTTTCTCGGGACCGTCTTCCAGGAACTTCATCTGCTGGAAGAGCTTGTCGAACTCCGGGTTCTGGTAGTTGGTATTGTTCTCGCCGTTGCCGTCGGTCAGCGCCTTCGAGTTCGGGCCGTAGAGCATGAACAGGAAGTTTTCGGCGTCGGGGTAATCGGCAAGCCAGCCCCAGAAGAAGATCTGGACCGAGCCCTTGGCGATCTTGTCCTGGAAGCGGTTGTAATCGGTCGCCCGGACCTCCATCTGGACGCCGATCTTCGCGAACTGCTTCGTGTACCACTCGAGGAGCGCCTTGGTCCCGGGGGTCGGCGAACTCTGATAATCGAAGTTGACCACCAGCGGCTTGCCCGTTTTCGCGTCGCGTCCGTCCGGGTAACCGGCTTCCGCCAGAAGTCCTTTCGCGTCCTCGATCGTGCGCCGCACCGGCTTGCCATCCGGCCCCTTCTTGTAGACGAACGGATTGAAGGCCGACGGTCCGTCTTCGCGATAGCCGAAGAGCGAAGGGGGTAGCGGCCCCTGCGCGGCCACGCCCTGGCCGCGCTCGAAGATGGCGATATGCTCTTCCCAGTCGAGCGCGATTGACAGTGCCTGGCGCAGTTTGCGGTTGCGCTCAGCATGCTCGGGTGTGTCGCCCTTGCCGACGACCGGGTCGAGCCAGTTGAAACCGATATACCAGTTGTTCGCCTCGATCGTGGTGGGAAGCTTGATGCCTTTGTCGCGGTACTCCTTTTCCTTTTTCTTCGAGTCGCCGATCGCGACGATCATCCCAGTGCCGTAGTCGAGGCGCTCGATCGCCGGCGAATCGTAGTAGCCCTGCAGGAATTTCGCCTGCAGCGGCACGCCTTCCTTCTCGATGTCGAACACGACCTTGTCGACGAAGGGGATCGTCTTGCCGCAATCGGCGAGATAGCCTTTTTCCTTGTCGCCGGGTTCACCTTCGCATGGGTACAACTCGCCGCGGAAATTCGGGTTGCGCTCGAGGACGTGCCGCCGGTTTTCGACGTACTCCGTCAGCATGTACGGTCCGGTGCCGACCGGCCAGTAGTTGAGCGTCAAGTTCTTCGCGGCCATGCCGGGTTGCGAGTAGAACTTCTCGGCCTCCCAGGGGATGGGCGTGAAAAAAGTCATCGCGAGCCAGTACTTGAACTGCGGGTACTTGCCCTTCACGCGGATCCGAAGCGTGTGTTTGTCGGTCGCTTCGGCGCCGGCGAACGGATGCTGGCGGAAATCTAGAAACGGGAGGTCGCGGTCGGTCGGCGCCAGGTCCTTGCGCAGCGCCTTGTCGGTCTCGACGATCCTTTCCCCATGCTCCTTTAGCCCGACGATGTAGTCGGCCATCGTCGAGAACGACGGCGATTTCACGCGCGGCGTGGCGAGGCGCCGGATCGCGTAGACATAGTCGTCCGCGGTCAGTTCGCGCGTGCCGGTTTCCTTGAAGTCGGTGATCTTGTACTTGTCGGCGACGTCCTCCCGCTTCATCTTGTGATAGAGGTAGTCACCGTTTGCGTCCCTGGCGAATGCGGGGTGCGGCGCGAACTTGATGGCGGGCTTGATCCTGATGTCGAACACCGTCTCGGCGACCTGATCGCCGGGCGCATCGTCCGGCAACGGATTGCCGCTTTTGTCGAAATAGTTGGGGCGTACGATCTCCTCCGCGGTGCGGCCCGTAAGTTCGTAGGGCCGCTTCAGATAGTGGTAGCCGTACAATGGTTCGTAGACCTGGTAGGTGAACGGCGTCTCGTCGTTGGAGTACGAGCTCGCGGGATCGAGGTACTTCGGCGACCGCTCGCGAAACGGCACGAACATGGTGTTCGTCTTCTCCGACCCGAGCGGATGCGGGTTGTTGGAGACCTCGCTGCAGCCGGTCAGGGCCGGTGCCGCAATGAGCGCAAGTGCAACGCCCAAGGCGGCGAGCGCCACGCGGCAGCTTCCGCGATTCATGCTCGCGATGTTCATAGGAGACGCTCCCGTCCTTGGGCGTGCCGCCCTCGTGAGGCGGCCGGCGCGCAGGGCAATCGTTAAAGGCTGGATTCTATAGGTAGCGGTGGTTGCCACCGGTCAGTACCACCCCCCAGCGCCGGGGAGGCACGATTGAACAGCAGATCTCTTGGCTGCGTCTCGGGATGACACTAAGTTAAGCGAGATATCGCATACCCGCCAACGACGCCAATTGCTCGACTTCCGGGGACGCAACGCCCTTTCCCGATCTCGGGTCCTCATAGAAACCCCCATCGTGGTGTGCGCACCCCGCGCTGCGCTGCCGGACACTACTGATTTTTCATGCTTGTCGTGTCAGCGTTCGGGTTCTCGTTCTTCTTCCTCGCTTCGATCTCTTGCCGCACGCGTTCGATTTCCCGCCGCCTTGCCTCGGGCGTACCCCACTTCGGCTCCTCGTGCTGCGGTTCGAGTGTCGCCCGACTCGCGCGAGAGCGCCGGAGCGCTTCGAGCTCCTCGGCTTGGCGCTTTTCGCTTTCGCGCATCAAAGCTTGCTGGCGCTCGATCGCACGCTCGGCCGCAATGGGAGTCGTGCGCTCGGGCAAACCGGCCATCGCCAGATACTCGTCAATGCGGTCCCAGACGAAGTCCCAGGCAAATTCGCCAATGAACGGCAGGTTCAATGCGCGATAGATCGGTACCCAGACATCACCGTCGTCCTGGCGACGACGCACTGAGAGCTTGGGATTGAGCTGGTACCAGCCCTGCGCGACCCGCACGAACAACGAACGGTTGTACACGTAGTCGCGCTCGACTTCGTTCCGAGCCAGCACGCTGGAGATGTGCTGGCGCTTGTTGCGCTCCAGACGCACGACGTTGAGCGGCAGATGTTGCCACGCCTCTAGGATCGCACGCGTCTCGAAGGCCCCATAGGGGCGGCGTTGCCTGTGGGTGAAGCGCGACTTGAACAGCGCCCAGAATGTCTGGAACAGGAAGTATTCGGAAAGCTGGCGGTCGATGCGAACCAGTCGGTCGCCATTGTTGACATCGATGCCCGATGGTGCGACGAGCTCGTAGATTGCCGCGAATCGGTCCTTCGCGAAGTTGACATCGCGAAACGCCTCGCGCATTGCCCAGTGCAGTGCATTGCATCCATAGTGATCGATCGCTTCACGATCGGCGCCACGCTCCAGGAGCGATTCCACGAGCGCAATGTTGCCCGCCGCCGCGGCTACCATCAGCGGAGTCTGGTTCATCGGCAGGCGATGCTCCAGTCCATGTCGGTCGCACTGGGCCAGGATATCCTTGAAGCGGCTCGAGAAGTATTGGACGTAGCTCTTGCAACCGAGCGACAAACGCTGTTGCTGAAAGGCCTCGGCAGCATTGAAGTTCGCCTCCCGCGCGAGCCACGCCGCGAGACCCGGCTCGTCATGGCAAGCCGCATACTCGTAGAGTTGTCGCTTGGCCTTCTCCCATGGCGCCCGCTCGCGAAAGAACTTGACCAGGAGCTCATCGACCTTGGTCTTGTCAACCACCGGCCACGGTACTGGTGTCTGGCGGAGAATGGTGCGGCGGATAGCCTCGGCCTGTTCCTGCTTGCCTTGCAATTCCAGCTTGCGGGCTTCCTTCTGCCAGTCCTCCAGCGACGACTGGGTCGCGGCGACCTCGACTTGACCCTCCACCACGAGACCGAGCAGGCCGAAGAGAGGGTGCCCCGTATCGGACTCGACCAGGTAGAGATTCTTGATCGCTCGCGTCAGCGCCACATAAAGAGCGTTGACGAAGAACTTGTAGATTTCGAGCGATTTGTCGGCCTTGTCCTTGGCGCGACGGTACTCTAGGGAATCGACTGCCAAGTGTTGCTTCTCGACACCGTCCGTGATGTCGCCGAACTCGGCGCGGTGGTCGGAGACAAAGCGGTAGAGAATGATGTTCTCGTATTCGAGGCCCTTGGCCTCGTGAATGGCGAAGAGAAGCGGCGTGGAGAAATTTTTGCGCACCTCAACCTTGTCTTCGTCTCGCATGACCAGCACCGCGAATCGGGTCGACTGGCGAATCTTCTGATCGAGTTCTCTTTTGACTGCCTCCTTGTCCGGCAGCAGGATCACCTGTCCGGCTTCGCCGCCGACCGCCTGGACAAGGTAGTTGCTTTCGCGGTCGACGGAGCCGAAGCGTTTCTGCTTGATCTTGAGAAGCGTATTGGCCACGCGAGTGGCTTCGGTGCCATTCCTGAAGTTGGCGGTAAGAACGCGCAGCTCCTGGCGTTGGGCAATGTCTGGATCCCGCCAGAACAGGGTCTTGACCTGGCTCCACGAGAAGAAGTTGGGATGAACGATCTGGTTCGAGTCTCCGCAAAGTAGGAAGTGTCCCGGCCTTTGCAGCGTCTTCAGCACCAAGGCAAGTTGCGCAATCGTAAGATCCTGCACCTCATCGATCACCACGAAATCGTAACGAGGGGCAGCGAGCGCCTGCCATTCCTGTGCTACGAGGTTGAGGTCGTAGAGCTTTGCTTCCTGCAGCCAACGGCGGTATTTTTCGAACAGATCGTATACCTTGTCACGCTCGATCTCGGGAAAGATCGATTGCCGCACGCCAAGGCAGCGGTACGCTTCGCGCGTCAGAACGCCGTCGGCACCGGCCGCGATGACGCCGCGGATCTCCTCGAACGCCTGATGCGCGTCGATGTCCTTGAATGCCTGGCGCATGCGCGCGAACCAGCCAGCGAAATCACGCCAGGTGGCCTCCCGACCAGCCGGGACGTGGATGGACTCCACGAACTCGCGATAGGACAGGAACGACGCTTCCTGGCCGCTATGCTCGTAACCGTAGGCGTAATAGAGATCCCGGGCGTTCTGAGCCAGGTAGGCCGAGTGCGTGGCATAAAGCACTTCGCCTTCCGCGTGCTTGAGCTTCTCCAGCGTAAGCGCAGTCTTGCCGCTGCCGGCGCTGCCCACGACGATCAACGGAGGAGGCAAGCGGTAGGCGGCCTCCTGGGCATCATCGAAGGAGATCGGCTTGTCGAGCAGATGCACCTCGGTGCGTTGCGGGTGCAGGTAACGCACACGCTGCGCCTCCTGCTTTGCCTCGGCGACATCCGCATCCGGAATCTTTGCTTCGTCAATGGCTGCGCCTCGCAGGAAGCGGCTCTTCTCGTACTCGTGATTCTCGATCACCTCGAGAATGAGCGCGCAGACCTCTTCTCCGTGGCGTAGCAGCGTAAATAGAAGACGATTCGCATCGTCGAGCTTCGCCCGGTAGAACTTGCCGTGGCCGAGATTGGAAAGCTTCTTTACCTGCGCGGCAGCGAAGTCACCGCGGGCAATCGCGTCGGTCACCTTCTGGTAGCCTGCGTTAACCCGGGAGGTATCGAGGCCGATGTATTCGAGGACTTTCAAGCGGCACGGAGGAACGGGTGGTTGAAGTGGTATTTGGCCGATCCAGGGAGAGAGTACTATGCGCGCCATTTGCGCGTTTTCGGCCCCTTGTCAGGTCCTCACGCTCACTCTTTTTGTTGCATACTTGCGCCGGTGTAAACCCACTCGTGGAGTCCCCATGGCCTTGGTGCCGCCAATCGAATACGCCGACGCACCACCTGAAGTTCGCGCGGTCTACGACGACATACGTGCCACGCGCAAAGTCGATTGGATCAACAACTTCTGGAAGATTCTCGCCCACGATCCCGCGCACCTGCAACGGGTGTGGGCGTCCGCGAAACAGGTGATGGCGCCAGGCGAGCTCGACGCGCTCACCAAAGAATTGATCTACATCGCAGTATCGGTGACGAACAACTGCGAATACTGCATCCACTCGCACACCGCAAGCGCCCGCGGCAAGGGGATGACCGCCGCCATGTTGCACGAACTGATGGCCGTGATCGCGCTCGCCAACGCAACGAACCGGATCGCGAACGGTTACCGGATCGACGTCGACGATCGGTTTCGCGAGCCGTTCGCGCCCTAGATTCGACGTTCCAGATTAAACAGCAGATTCCTTGGCTGCGCCTCGGGATGACACAGAGTTAAGTGATATCGGATGCCCGCCAACGACGCTACTCGCCCGGTGTCCCGCGATGCCTCGCTGTTTCCCGAGCTCGAGCCCTACGCGTCCGGGAGAATCGTTCTGGACGGCACGCACGCGATGCACTGGGAGGTGTGCGGCAATCCGGAAGGCGTGCCCATCGTGTTTTTGCACGGGGGACCAGGAGGCGGCTGTCTGCCGCATCACCGGCGCTATTACGATCCAGCGTTCTGGAAGATCGTGCTCTTTGACCAGCGGGGTGCGGGCCGCTCGTCGCCGATCGCCGAAATCGCCGACAACACCACTCAGCATTTGATCGCCGATCTCGAGCGGCTGCGTGAACATCTTGAGGTTGACCGCTGGCTGCTGTTCGGCGGATCGTGGGGATCAACGCTTGCTCTCGCGTACGGACAAGCGCATCCGCACCGAGTGCTGGGATTCGTGCTGCGCGGCATTTTTCTCGCGAGCGAAACGGAGATCGACTGGTTCATGCACGGCATGCGGCAAGTGTTTCCCGAAGCCTGGCGCGCGTTTGCCGAATTCCTGCCGGCGCACGAACGTGACGATTTACTTGGCCATTACTACCGGCACCTGATCGATCCCGACCCAACCGTGCATCTGCCCGCGGCACATGCGTGGGACCGCTACGAAGCTGCGTGTTCGACCTTGCTGCCGTCGCGCGACCCGCTCGGCAAGTTCGAAAGCGACGCACCGGCGCTTGCGATCGCGCGCATCGAAGCGCATTACTTCGTCCACCGCGCGTTTCTGGCGCCGGATCAGTTGCTCGATGGGATTGCGCGCATTCGGCATTTGCCGTGCGAGATCGTCCATGGCCGCTACGACATCGTGTGCCCGGCGGTCACCGCCGACGCATTGGCGCACGCCTGGCCCGAAGTCCGGCTCACCGTCGTCCCCGATGCGGGCCACTCCGTGCGCGAGCCCGGCATCACGCGCGAGCTGCTTGCGGCGGTCAAGCGGATGCAGAGCGTGCTAGGTTAGCGCAAGCTCCCCGCGATATCGGCTTCACGCGCGGCGCCTGGAGTCCTCTAATGACCGCGCTCCCGTCTCCTCATTTCCGCGATTCCCGCGAACACGACGCGGTTGCCGCGAACGCGCAGTGGCTCGCGCGCAGCCGCGCGGCGGTTTGGCATCCGTGCACGCAGATGAAAGCGCACGAGACGCTGCCGCTCGTGCCGATTGCGCGCGGCGCGGGCGCGTGGCTCTACGATTTCGCCGGAAAGCGCTATCTCGACGCGGTGAGCTCGTGGTGGGTCAATCTGTTCGGTCACGCGAATTCGCGGATCGGCAGCGCAGTGATGCACCAGCTCGGCGAACTCGAGCACGTGATGCTCGCAGGCTTCACCCACCGCCCGGTAGTGGAGCTATCCGAACGACTGGCCGCGCTCGCGCCGGCCGGACTGGGCCACGCGTTCTATGCATCGGACGGCGCCTCGGCGACGGAGATCGCGCTCAAGATGAGCTTCCACTACTGGCACAACGTCGGTCGTAGCGAAAAACGGACCTTCGTGAGTCTCGCCAGTAGCTATCACGGCGAGACGTTGGGCGCGCTCGCGGTGACCGACGTCGCTCTGTTCCGCGACACGTACGCGCCGCTGCTGACTGGCGCCACTACCGTTCCCTGCCCCGACCGGCGCTCCGGCCTCACGACCGGCGCTGCCGCCGCTGCGCTCGGCGCGCATCTGGAGGAACATCATGCGACGACTGCCGCACTGATCGTCGAACCGCTCGTGCAAGGCGCGTCCGGTATGGTGATGTACGACGCCGCATATCTGGCGCGCGCGCGCGAACTTTGCACGCGCTACGACGTGCTACTGATCGCCGATGAAATCATGACCGGCTTCGGACGCACCGGCACGCTTTTCGCCTGGGAGCAGACGGGGGCGCCGGCACCGGACTTTTTGTGCTTGTCCAAGGGCATGACCGGCGGCTTTTTGCCGCTCTCGTGCGTACTGACCACCGACGCGATCTACACTGCGTTCTATGCCGACGACCTGGCGCGCGCCTTCCTGCACTCGCATTCGTATACAGGTAACGCGCTGGCGTGCCGCGCCGCGCTGGAAGTGCTGAACATCTTTCGCGACGACGATGTCATCGCGGTCAACCGCACGCGGGCGCGCGCGTTCGAGAAAAGCGCGGCGCCGCTTGCTGCGCACCCGAATGTGCGCAATTTCCGCAACTGCGGAATGATCTGGGCGTTCGAAGTGGATTCGCAGCGGCCTGATCTCGCTCGCTGGTTTTTTGCCGAAGCGCTGGCGCAGGAGCTTCTGCTTCGGCCCATCGGCAACACGCTGTACTTCATGCCTCCGTACACAATGTCCGACGACGAGTTCGCGTTGCTCGCCGAGCGCACGCTCGAGATCGTCGGGCGCGCATGATGCGCCGCATCGCGTTTGCGTGTGGCGCGCTATGCTTGACCACGCTCGCGCACGCCGAATTGCCGCGTGCCGTCGGCCGCGCCTTTCTCGACGCGGGAATTCCGCTCAACAGCGTTGCGCTGGTCGTGCAGGAAGTAGGGCGCAAGCGGCCGCTCTTTGCCTATGCTGCGAACCGCCCGATGAACCCTGCGTCGGTCATGAAGCTCGTGACGACGTTCGCGTCGCTCGAACTCCTGGGACGTGACTTCCGCTGGAAAACGGAGGCGTTTTTAAGCGGACCGCTCATCAAAGGCGTGCTGTACGGCGATTTGATCCTCAAAGGTTACGGCGACCCCAAGATCACGATCGAGCAATGGCAGTTGTTCATGGCAACGCTGCGCCAGAACGGACTGGAACGGATTACCGGCGACCTGGTTCTCGACCGCACGCACTTCAAGCTCTCTCCCCACGATCCGGCGGAATTCGACCACGCCCCGTTGCGGCCGTACAACGTCGGCCCGGACGCATTGCTGGTCAATTTCAAGAGCGTGAGATTTGCCTTTGCCGCTAATGCCGCCGGCGACGCGATCGAGATACGCATGGATCCCGCGCTGTCCGAGGTCGAACTGCATGCGACGCCGCACTTAAGCCCGGGCGATTGCCTGGATTGGCGCACCGCGGTTGGCGCCCTGTTCGTGGACCGAGGCCCCAAGGCGGAAGTGTGGTTCCCGGGTCACTACGCGGCAAGCTGCGGCGAGCGCGACTTGAACGTCGCGCTGCTCGATCATGTCCACTACGTCCGCGCGATGTTCGCCAGCTATTTTCGCGCCGCCGGAGGGGAATTTGCCGGCGGCGTGCGCGACGGACGCGTGCCGCACGGCGCCGCTTCCTTCGCCGTTCTGCACTCCGCACCGCTGTACGACATCGTCCGCGACGTCAACAAACTGTCGAATAACGTCATGGCGCGACAGATGTTCCTGACGCTCGCGACAGCCCGCTATCCGCCGCCCGCCACCATCGTCAACGCAGCCGCCGCCGCACGGCGCTGGCTTGCCGCGCGCAAGATCGCGATGCCGGGCCTCGTTCTGGAAAACGGGTCGGGCTTATCAAGGCACGAGCGGGCAACGGCTGGCGGCCTCGCGCAGTTGCTCGCCGCCGCGAATGCCAGCCCGGTGCGCGAGGAATTCGCGAGCTCGCTCGCCGTTGCCGCCGTGGACGGAACGCTCGCGCGGCGTTTCTTGAGCGGCAACGTCGCCGGGCAAGCGCTGCTCAAAACCGGCTCGCTCGAAGGTGTCCGCGCGCTGTCCGGTTACGTGATCGACGCTGACGGGCGGCGCTGGATCGTCGTGGCAATCATCAACCACGTGAACGCGCAACGCGGCGCGGCGGCACTCGATTTCCTCGTGCAGTGGGTTTATCGCAACGCGCGAGCATGGAACCCCGCCTTGCAACGGTAACAAACCCGTCCGCTTGGGACCGCCGCGCGGCACACGCAGCCGTCCTGCGGTGTCAGATACCGGAAATCGGCAGGCTGTCCTTGAACAGCAGATAGCCGCGGACCACGCGGTAGATCACCCAAATCCCGGCGATGAACCAAATGGCCAGCGCGATCGGGATGCCGATCAGGATCCATCCCAAGATGCCCAGAACGATCCAGCCGAGCACACTCCACAGCAGCGACCACCAGAACGTGCGGATGAGCCACGTGAAGTGGGACGCGACCCACGTATTGCGCGCGTCGTCGCGTTTCACATAGCAGACGATGACGCCGATGATTCCTACAACGCCCACGAGCGGCGCGATCAACGGGAGGCCGGAGGACGCAATTGTCATGACGGCCGCGATCGCAAACAGCACGTATGCGATCAGGCCCGACGAGACCGGCACGCTGGGACTCGCCGGCGTGTTTTCCAGTGCGGGAATTTCAGTCATTACGCTCTCCTTGAAGTGACAGTGCGCCGCACGTCGGCGCCGCTACCTCTAAGATGGAGGCGCGCACGTCACGGATCAAGACGATTAGCGCCCTGTCAAGCGACATCCGGAACTGACCCACTGGCGACACGAGGAATTGACCCCCTGTTGGTTAAGCTGATGCATCGCCCCCTTAGCGCATCGCGGTACGCTTGCGGATTACGCAGTTCTGCGGTGCTGCCCGTTGACGTGCCCAATCTAGAAACGCTTCCGCATCCATCGGCTTGGCGATGAAATAGCCTTGCGCGAGGTCGCAGCCAAACCCGCGAAGCAGGTCCCAGTCGACTTGTGTTTCTACGCCTTCAGCGACCGCCGTGATTTTGAGCTTCTTCGCCATGTCCAGGCTTGATTCAAGAACTATTCTGCTGGATTGATGTTTTGCTGCGTTCATCACGAAGGACTGATCGATCTTGAGCTCGGTGAATGCGATACGGGTGAGCTGCTGCATCGATGAGTAGCCGGTACCGTAGTCGTCGATCGACAAGCCGAAGCCCTTCATGCGCAGACGTGCGAGATTTTCGAGTGCTTTACCAACGTCGGTGGTAGCCGCGGATTCGGTCACCTCGAGGACCATGTGCCGTGGTTCGATGTTCTGGCTGCACACGAGTTCTGTCACGCGGTCGGCGAGGTTTACATCGATCAATGATTTGAACGATAGATTGACCGACACGGTGGTGTCCGCTCCCGAGGCACGCCACATCGCGCAGAATTTCGCTGCCTTGCTTAGCGTGATCCACGTGAGTTCATCGATGAGCCCGTTGTCTTCGAGCGGCTTGATGAATGCATAGGGCGCGACGATACCCTGGTGCGGATGGCGCCAGCGTGCAAGTGCTTCGGCGCCTTTGACGCGCCCGGTCGCCAGTTCTACCTTGGGTTGGTAGAAAGGCTCAAACTCATTGTTCTTAAGTCCTTCGGCAATCTCTTCCAGCAGGAAGGTCGCGGCGGCCACCGCCTTGGGCTTGTCTTTGCCCCACACTGGGTTATAGCGGTCGATCAGCGTCTTCAGCTTGCTCGGCGTGGCGGGCTTTTCGACCACTCCGAGGAGCCTGATGCCGTAGGCCCGCGTCATCGTCTCCACCGAGGCTAGCAACGCACGTTCAACCGCACTGGCGATGATCATCGACACCTTGGCGCCTGCTTCGCCTAGATGGCGGATGAATTCCATGCCGTCCATACCGGGCATGTCGAGGTCGCTGATCACGATATCGACGGGCCGGGTCGCAGTCTTGATGATCTCGAGGGCGGTCCGGCCGTCAGAAGCCTCGAGGACATCCTTCGCGCCAAGGCCCATGAGCATCCTGACCAGCATGCCGCGCTGGAAGTCATGGTCTTCAGCAACCAGAAACCGTAGGTCGGCGGTCTGCATCTTTGCAGTCTTTATCCGGCCTGGCTGGTGCTCGCAGTGAGGCCGTCGCGTCGTGCAGTTCCAAGGGAGTCAAAATAGGCATTCAAGCGGACCAATTCATCGTGGAACGCACCCATGTGGCCTCGACCCTCTTCCAGTCGTTGGCGCGGCAGGCGTGTTCGATGCGCTCGCACACGCTGGCAAGCCCCAGGGCGCCGACCGTCCTGCTCGCGCCCTTGATGCGGTGGGTAGCGCGTGCGACTTGGGGACTATCGCTCTTGGCTATCGCATGCTTGAGCATGGCGGCGTCCGCATCGTTGACGCGCCGAAAGTCGAGGAGAATGTCACGCTCGGTCGCCGCGTCGCCGCCGGAAATCGCGGCCAGCACGGAAGGATCGACCGGGGTAACTGCGCCTGCCTCTGCTGCGGTTGCGCCCGGCGCTTGGACGAACCCCGCTGAAGCGAATCCCTCAGCGTGCGGGATCGGCAGCCAGTGGTCGAGCTTCTTCGATAGTTGCGTCAATCCGACCGGCTTGGCGAGATAATCGTCCATGCCGGCGGCAAAGCAGTTTTCGGCCTCGCCGCCCAGGGCGTTGGCCGTGCAAGCGATGATCGGCGTGCGCGTGAGACCGCGCTCGGATTCGAGCTCGCGGATGCGGCGCGCGAATGCGTAGCCATCCATCTCCGGCATGTTGCAATCGGTCACGATGAGCCCAAAGCGGCCGGAGCTACACTTCTTCAAGGCTTCGATGCCGTTTTCCGCGGACTCCGTGGCGTAGCCCAAGGTATTCAACTGGCGCAGCAGGACCATGCGGTTGATCGGGTGGTCATCCACCAGCAGCACCAGCGTCCCCTCCGTCTCGGCTTGCGCAACGCTCGGCGCCATGCGGCGTATTCTCGTGCTGATACTGAGCCAGTCGCGCATGTTTTCTGGATCGGTTTCCGGCAGATCCTTCGGGTCAGCGATCGGCAGGGACAGCGTGAGAATCATGGTCGTCCCCTGGCCGAGTTCGCTCACCGTTTCGATCGAGCCGCCCATCAGGTTGGCCAGTCGCCGGCATATCGCGAGTCCAAGGCCGGTGCCGCCAAATTGGCGCGTGGTCTCGGCCGTGGCTTGCGTGAACGGCTGGAACAACTGCTCCCGGCCTTCGGCAGAGATGCCGATCCCGGTGTCCTGCACGCAGAAGCGCACCCGATCCTTCCCGTCCGCTCGCTCGACCAGCTCCGCCTTGATCTCGATGTAACCCTGGTGTGTAAATTTGATGGCGTTGCTGACAAAATTGTTGAGGATCTGCCGCAAACGCAGCGGATCGACCCACACTGCAGCGCTGATCTGCGGGTCAACGTTGCGCTTGAGCAGCAAGCCCTTGCTGCTGGCGCTTCCCAAGTAGATGTTGTGGACGCCCTCGATCACCGCCCCGAGCGAGGCGGCTTCGGGGCGAACCTCCAGCTTCCCCGCCTCGATCTTGGAAAAGTCGAGAATGTCGTCAATGATCCGCAGCAAGGATTTGCCCGACTCACGCACGATCTCGAGTGTGGTGCGTTGCTCGGCGTCGAGCTTCGTCAGGCTGAGAAGCTCGAGCATGCCGACCACGCCGTTCATGGGCGTCCTGATCTCATGGCTCATGGTGGCGAGGAACGTGCTCTTGGCGCGGCTGGCGGAATCTGCCCCATCCTTGGCTTCCTGCAGCGCGCGCTCCAACAGTTTTTTCTGCGTAACGTCGGCCCAGTAACCGTTCCAGAGGATGCTGCCGTCGGGCTCCTTGCGCAACGTGGCTGACGCGCGCAACCATTTCACGGCGCCGTCCGATTGCTTGACGCGGAAATCGTACTGGGTAGCCGTGAGGGTCTGCTCGGCATTCGTCATGACCGCCGACATTGCCGGCTTGTCATCGTCGACAATGGTGTCCCACATGACCGAGAAGTCCCGGAGCGCCGCTTCACGATCGACAGTGCGCAGCTGCGTGACCCCGCCGCTCAGAAATTCAAAGTGCCTGCTGCCGTCCGGATTCGACCGCAACTGGTAAATCGCGCCGGGAATGCTGTCGGTCATGTCGAGCAGCTTGCGTTCGGCACGATGACGCGCGCGCGCCTGGACAATGAATGCGACATAACCGGGGATCATCACGATCACACTGACCAGAGCCGCGGCGAAAAGAGTGATCAGCGTGCGTTCTTCACGCTGCTGTTCCTCAGCACGGTGTACCTCGAGCAGACGCAACTCTTCCTGCTCCATTTCGCCCGTCAACGCGTAGATCTTCGCGCTCGCTTGTTGGCCGACTCCCGTTGCCGCTCGAGCGCTGGCGACTTCGATACCCCCGATCGCTCGCCGTCGCGCATTCTCGTGCATGATCGCAATGCGTTCTGCGATCAGTTCTTCAAGTTGGGCCACCCGGCGTTGCTGAGCCGGGTTGTCCGAGGTGAAAGTCTTAATCTTAGCGACGGCGTCACTAACTTTCATAAACGCCTGGTCGCGCTCGGACAAGAAGGCGTCACTGCCGGAAAGCAGATACCCGCGCTGCGCGGATTCCGCACGACTCAGCCCCTCGTTGACCCCGCCGACGTCGTTAACCACCTCTAACGCACGCTTGACCCAATGTGACGCTTCCTTCGTCTTCACGGCGGCGTCATAGACCGTCCAAATGGTCAAAACGATCAGGATGGCAGACGCCCAATACCCAATGTGGGCGAGCGGATGAATTGCAGGCGTTCTCATGTTGGATTCCAACTCATGCGGCCCTCTCCCCCGATTTCCGGCCCAGTTTGGACAAAGAGGCTAAAAAGCCTCTGAATAAGCTCTCGTTTGAGTGTGTTGCGTATTGATCCCTACTAGACTCAGGACGCGAATGCCCTAGCCCGTGATTAACGTACGGTACAAAGTGACAAATTTCGGACGCGTGCCGGCCCATATCAAGGGTCGGCGGCGCTACGCGCTTGTCATACGCAAAAAACGGGCCGGTATCGATCCAAACTGAGGTTTGAACGACTGAGGCTAACCGAGGCTTTCGTACCGGTCTGACGTGGGTGACGTGGAATTTCCGGCACAATTTTGATCCCGGAAGGGAAGATGTGCTGAAGAAGACGCGTTGGAGCAGGCGGCGGCACGGTGGAGCAATGCCTGCGGGCACAGCGCCCGGGTTCGGGTCCTGCGGCCCGCTTCGGCGCGGTGGCGTTCATCCGAAGCGCAAGGAGCGTTCGAAATCGACGCCGGCGAGCGGTACACCAACGCCGGCTTTCGAACCGCGTTCTTCGATACGATCGCGTGTGTCCACCTGGGGAGCGGGAGCGGATCGAAACCAACGCCGCGTACCATCGTTCTCGCTCAAACTAGCGCGGTTCTTCCGTCGTTATAATGGCGCCGTAGTGTGCCCCCGCCGGACCCATCCGGCGTTTTTATCGCCAATGGAGGTTCATCATGAATGCCAGATACACTCGCGACCAGCTTGTCGACGATTTTTCGAACGTGCTGTCCGAAGCCGAAGACCTGCTGCAAAAGGCGGGTAGGGAGAGCGGCGACAAGGCCCGCGACCTGCGTTCGCAAGTCGAAGCCCGCCTGCTTTCCGCTAAGCAAAAACTCGGCGAGTTGGAAGACGAAGCAATCGAACGCGCCAGAGCGGCGGCGCGCTTCACCGACGATTACGTTCACGACCATCCCTGGCAGTCGATGGGTTTCGCGGTCGCGGTGGCGGCGGCGCTGGGCGTGGCGATCGGATTGCTGATGCAACGCCGTTAGGCAACCGCCCAGAGACGATCGCGTAACGAGCGGGAGCAACTACAGCCCGAGCTCCCGGTACAAAGAGTCCATCCTGGCCTTGACGTCGGCGTCCATCGCAATCGGCCGGCCCCACGCGCGTGTCGTCTCCCCCGGCCACTTATTCGTGGCGTCGATGCCCATCTTGCTGCCCAATCCGGCGATCGGCGAGGCGAAGTCCAGGTAGTCAATCGGTGTGGATTCCGCAAGCAAGGTATCGCGGGCGGGATCCACGCGCGTCGTCACCGCCCAGATCACTTCGCGCCATATGCGGATGTCGATGTCGTCGTCGGTCACGATGATGAATTTCGTGTACATGAACTGGCGCAGAAAGCTCCACACGCCGAACATCACGCGCTTGGCGTGTCCCGGATATTGCTTCTTGAGCGAGACGACGGCCAGCCGGTACGAACATCCTTCCGGCGGCAGATAGAAGTCGGCGATTTCGGGAAACTGCTTCTGCAGAAGCGGCACGAAGACTTCGTTGAGCGCGACGCCGAGGATCGCGGGTTCGTCGGGCGGCTTGCCGGTGTACGTCGAGTGATAAATAGGATCGCGGCGCAACGTCACGCGCTCCAGCGTGAACACGGGAAAGCGCTCGGTCTCGTTGTAATAACCGGTGTGATCGCCGAACGGCCCTTCCAGTGCACTTTCATAACCGGTCGGATCGCTCGCGTCCGGCCTGATGTGGCCTTCGAGCACGATCTCGGCCGCCGCCGGCACATGCAGATCGTGCGTCATGCATTTCACGATTTCCGTTCGCGCGCCGCGCAGCAGCCCGGCGAACTGATATTCGGAGAGCGCGTCCGGCACCGGCGTCACGGCGGCGAGAATCGTCGCCGGGTCCGCGCCCAAGGCGACCGCGATCGGAAACGGCGTTCCCGGATACGTTTGCGCATGCTCACGGAAATCGAGCGCGCCGCCCCGCTGCGCCAGCCACCGCATGATCACTTTGTTGCGCGCGATGACCTGCTGGCGATAGATACCCAGATTCTGCCGCTTCTTGTGTGGACCGCGCGTCACGGTCAAACCCCATGTAATCAGCGGTCCGGCGTCGCCGGGCCAACAGGTCTGGATCGGCAAGCGAGCGAGGTCCACGTCGGTGCCTTCCCAGACGACATCCTGGCAGGGTGCTGAGGAACGCTCCTTGGGCGCCATGTCGAGCACTTTCATGAGCACCGGTCGCGCGTTCAGCCACGCATCTTTCAGGCTCTTCGGCGGCTCGGGCTCCTTCAAGAATGCGAGAAGCCGGCCGACTTCGCGCAAGCTGCCGCGCCAATCGACGCCGTCCGCCCCCATCGCGAGCGCGACTCGTTGCGGTGTGCCGAACAGATTGCACAGCACCGGGATTGACCCGCCGCCGGGCGCGCGATAGTCGCCTTTGGGTTGCTCGAACAGCAACGCGGGACCTCCGGCGTGCAGGACGCGATCGCACAGCTCGGTCATCTCGAGCTTGGGATCGACTGGAACACGCACACGCCGGACCTCGCCGCGCGTTTCGAGTTGCGCCAGAAAATCGCGGAGATCGCGGTAAGCCATGTTGGAGAACGCGCGTTAGGGCTTGCGTAGCTTGCGCTCGAGGTTGTCCATGACCACCGGCCACACACGCTGGAAATACGCGCGTGATTTTGCCCATTCCTCGCCTTCGCCATAACCAAAATTACGCAACGTCAGCTCGGTC
>JBPCLS010000056.1:0-3534 GCA_051003055.1 Casimicrobiaceae bacterium | reverse complement strand
CGGAAACGGACAGGTCTTCCACGGCGAGGGCATTCTGGCCGTGACCAAAGCGCTGCTGCAAGCGGGCGTGTCCTACGTGGGCGGCTACCAGGGTGCCCCCGTGTCGCACATGATGGACGTGTTGAACGATGCGCGCGACATCATGGACGAGCTCGGTATCCACATCGAGACCAACGCGTCCGAAGCGGGCGCGGCGGCCATGTTGGGAGCGTCGATCAACTATCCGTTGCGCGGGGCGGTGACCTGGAAGTCCACGGTCGGCACCAACGTGGCGTCGGATGCGCTGTCGAACTTGGCGTCCGCGGGCGTCAAGGGCGGCACGCTGATCGTGATCGGGGAGGACTACGGTGAGGGAGCCTCCATCATCCAGGAGCGGACGCACGCGTTCGCCATGAAGTCGCAGATCTGGCTGCTCGACCCGCGCCCCAACCTTCCGACGATCGTCAACATGGTGGACCAGGGCTTCGCGTTGTCCGAGGCGTCGAGCACGCCCGTATTCCTCGAGCTTCGCATCCGCGCGTGTCACGTGCACGGTACCTTCGAGACGCGGGACAACCAGGCGCCGCTCATCTCGCGCAAGCACCTGCTGGAAAATCCCGACTTCGACTACGGCCGCATCTGCCTGCCTCCCGCCACCTACTCTCAGGAAAAGCACAAGATCGACGTGCGATGGCCAGCAGCGGTGAAATTCATCCGCGACAAAGCGCTCAACGAATTTTTTCCCGGGCACTTCGAGGATGTCGGCATCGTTTGCCAGGGCGGCATGTACAACGTCACCGTCCGCGCTCTGCAACAGTTGGGGCTGGCCGATTCATTCGGCGCGACGAAGATTCCGATCTACTGCCTCAACGTCACGTATCCGCTCATTCCGGAGGAGATCGTCGCGTTCTGCACGGGGAAGCGCGCCGTGCTGATGGTCGAAGAGGGTCAGCCTGCTTACCTGGAGGAGGCGCTGCTCGCTACGCTGCGCCGCTTTGAGGTCGACGCAACGAAAGTGCACGGCAAGGATGTGCTGCCTATGGCCGGTGAATACACCGGCGAAGTCGTGCTGACCGGCGTCGCGCGCTGGATCGAGTCGGTCGCGCCCCGCGGCCTCGACACCGATGCCATCCGGCACGCGCTCCAAAGCCTCACGGCACCGAAGAGAAGAGCCGCGGAGCTACTCGGCGCGCCGGTTCCCGCGCGCCCGCCGGGATTCTGCATTGGCTGTCCCGAACGCCCGGTGTTCTCGGCGATGAAATTGGTCGAGCGCGAGACCGGCAAGTTCCACGTCTCGGCCGACATCGGCTGCCACACGTTCTCGACGCTGCCGCCGTTCAACATCGGCAACACCGTGCTCGGGTATGGCTTGGGACTTGCCTCCAACTCGGCGATCCAGCCAATGTTCCGCAAGCGCACCGTCACCATCATGGGTGACGGCGGTTTCTGGCACAACGGGCTCACCTCGGGTGTGGCCAATGCCGTGTTCAACCAGGACGACGGCATCCTGGTCATCATGAAAAACGGCTACACGGCGGCCACCGGCACGCAGAACATCCCCTCGTCCTTACACCAGACGCCGGACAAGGCTAAGGATATGGGCATCGAGAAGACGCTCACCGGACTCGGCGTGCGATGGATGAAGACGGTCAATAACTATCGCGTCGCCGATATGGCGAGAACGCTGAAAAGCGCGATGTCCACGTCGTACCATGGCCTCAAGGTGATCATCGCCGAGGGTGAATGCCAGCTCGAGCGCCAGCGTCGCATCCGGCCGATCAATGCGCAAAAGCTCGCGGACGGCGAGCGCGTCGTGCGCGAGCGTTTCGGCATCGACGACGACGTGTGCACAGGTGACCATTCCTGCATCCGGCTCTCGGGCTGTCCGTCGCTCACGATCAAACCCAATCCCGACCCGTTGCGCACCGACCCGGTGGCGCACGTCAACAACGGATGTGTCGGCTGCGGCCTGTGTGGCGAGGTGGCGCATGCGGCCGTGCTCTGCCCATCGTTCTACCGCGCCGACATTGTGCAGAATCCTAACGGCTGGGACCGGCTGCTCGCACGCCTGCGCTCAACGGTCATCAGCTGGCTGGCGCCCGCGTAGAACTTTTCCCCGCGCTCACCAGGAATGTTCTCGCTCGCCACCGCCGTCGGGACGACCTTGCCAGCGCGAGGTATTTCTGCGCAAGCATCATGACTACGATGGCAGAAGCCCATTCGTTGCAGGATGCCGGTCAGCTCACCGCGCAGCCACTGACGATCCTCATTGCCGCGTTAGGCGGCGAAGGCGGCGGCGTGCTCGCCGACTGGCTGGTGGATGCCGCCACCGCGCAGGGCTTCCCCGTGCAAAGCACGTCGATCCCCGGCGTTGCGCAGCGGACTGGCGCCACCACTTATTACGTCGAGATCTACCCCGTGAGCACGGAGCGCCTGGCCGGACGACACCCGGTGCTGGCCCTCACGCCGTCGCCCGGCAATATCGACGTCATGGCCGCGTCCGAATTTGTCGAAGCCGGGCGTGCCATGCAGAATGGTTTCGTCAGCCCGGGCCGCACCGTACTGGTCGCTTCCTCACATCGTGTTTATTCGATCGCCGAGAAATCGGCGATGGGCGACGGTCGCTTCGACGAAGACAAGCTCGACCAGGCGACGCGGGAGCTGGCCCGGCGCGCCGTGCTGTTCGACATGGCGGAACTGGCGCGCAAGTCCGGTACCATTATCAACGCCGTTCTCTTCGGCGCCATCGCAGGCACTGGCGCACTCCCGCTCACGCGCGAAGCCTGCGAAGCCGCCATACGCAAACGCGGAAAGGGCGCCGAAGCTTCGCTGCGCGGATTCGCGGCCGGCTATGCGACCGCCTCCGGGGAAGGGCAGACAAAACCGCGGTCCGAGGACAAGCGCTGGTGGGGCAAACCCAATCCACAAGCGAGCTCCTTGCCGGAACGAGTGCGCAGCACGTTCCCGCCGGCGTGCCATCACATTCTCGAGGAAGGTGTTGCGCGGCTCACGGATTACCAAGACGCGGCTTATGCGCACTCCTATCTCGATCGGCTCGAGCCCGTGCTCCGCGTCGACCGCGACCGCGGCGGCGGTCCCGGCGGCTATCGGCTCACCAACGAGACCGGGCGCTATCTAGCGCTATGGATGAGCTACGAAGACTTGATCCGCGTCGCCGACCTGAAGACGCGCCCCGCGCGCTTGACGCGGTTGCGCGCCGAAGTCGACGCCAAGGCCGGCGAGCCGCTGGTGGTTGTGGAGTTCTTGAAACCCGGCATCGAGGAATTGTGCTCGGTACTGCCACGCAGTCTTGCGCGCCGCGTACTCGCATGGGCGAAGGGCCGATCCTTCAGTGTCGGAATGCACGTCAAGACCACTACCGTGAGCGGCTACTTGATGATGCGTTCGCTCGCCTGGCTCGAGCGCTTTCGCCGCGGCACGTATCGCTTTGACGAGGAACACCGGCTGATCGAGCGCTGGCTCTCTGCGATCTCCGCTGCTGCGGCAATCGACCTCTACCTCGCGCTGGAAATCGCCGAATGCCAACGCTTGATC
>JBPCLS010000055.1:0-12965 GCA_051003055.1 Casimicrobiaceae bacterium | reverse complement strand
GTGATCTACGAAGAATTCAAAGGCACGGGCAACATGGAAATCCATCTCGACCGGCGGATGGCCGAGAAGCGGATCTATCCGGCAATCAACGTCAATCGTTCGGGAACGCGACGCGAAGAGCTGCTGCTCAAGCCGGAAATCCTGCAAAAAGTCTGGGTCCTGCGCAAGCTCCTCTATCCGATGGATGAGCTCGAGGCCATGGAATTTCTGCTCGATAAGGTCAAGCAGACGAAGAGCAACGTGGATTTCTTCGACTCCATGCGCCGAGGTTAAGCTATCGGTGGAGATCGGCAGGCGTACCCTTTTTGTTGCGGTATTTGACCCAATATCGGATAATTGACGGTTTCCCGCGGCGTGCAGAAAAGGACATCATGAAAAAGGGAATTCATCCGAAATACTCGGAAATCCAGGTGACGTGCAGTTGCGGCAATACGTTCGCGACTTCTTCAACCGTGGGTCGGCCCTTGCACGTGGAAGTCTGCTCCGCCTGCCATCCGTTCTATACCGGCAAGCAGAAGGTGATGGATACGGCGGGCCGCATCGACAAATTCCGGCAACGCTATAAAGGCAAAGGGGGCGGTGCGGCCGCCGCCTGACGCGGCCGCCGCCTGACGCGACCGTCAGCCTCCTCGATAATCAAGGCAGCTTCGGCTGCCTTTTTCTTTCCTGCTAAACATGCAACGTTTCCCGTAATCTTGCGCTGTTGCGAAAGCTGTCGATGCGCCTTCCCCGTCCCTCCGCTTCCGAGCGGGCCCGCCCCGACACGGTCAATCCGTCAGCGCCGTATCGAGCGCTGATACAGATCGGTTACCTCCTTCTGTGCGCGGCGTGGGTCATCTTAGGCCTGGCCGGGCACGATCCATGGAAGACGGAAGACGCTGTTTCCATCGGTGTCGCGTTCGAGATGGCGCAACGCGGCGATTACGTGGTGCCCACGAATGCCGGCGAACCCTACATCGTCCAGCCGCCGCTCATCTACGCCTCGGCTGCGCTAGCCATCAACGCGTTCGCGCCGCCGCTCAAGGCGCACAACGCGGCGCGGCTAGTCGCCGGAGTGATGCTGGCCCTGATGCTGCTGCTGGCGGCCCTCGCGAGTCGAGAATTGAACGGCCGCTCGCTCATCTGGTTGCCGGTACTGCTGCTCGTCGGCAGTGTGGGATTCTGGGATCGGGCGCACGCGCTCGCCCCCGAACTGGGACTTGTGCTCGGCGTCGCCTCGGGTCTGTACGGCTTTGCGTTGGCATTGCGGCGGCCGATCGCCGGAGGTCTGGCGCTCGGTCTCGGCGTGGCTTTTGCGTTCGGCAGCTATGGCTTGCTAGGAGCTTGGTGGCTCTCGCTCTCCGCCTTGGCATTGCCCGCCTGCGGCGTACCTTGGCGAACCCGCTCATATTGCCTCACCCTGCTCTTCGCGCTGGTCGTTGCCTTGCCGCTCTGCGCCATCTGGCCGTGGGCGTTGCATGCGCGCGACGCCGCGCTGTTCGCGACCTGGTGGGAAGGCGAGACCTTCGCCCGCTATTTGGCGCCAGCGCGTTCAGCCGATGCCTTCGACCCTTGGTATTTTCCCAAGAATTTGCTGTGGTTCGCCTGGCCTTCGCTGCCGCTCGTTGTATGGATGCTGTGGACGCGCGGACGCGGATTCAACGGCGGATTGTCGCAGCCGGCTGTCGTGATTCCCGGTGTCGTTGCTCTGGTGATCCTGACGAGCCTCGTGCTGTTGCCGGACGGCCGACTCGTGCAAGCGATGCCGCTGCTGGTTCCACTGGCCTTGCTCGGAGCAATCGAAGTCGACTCGCTTGAGCGCAGCCTCTCGGGTGCGCTGGACTGGTTCGGCATTCTGATGTTCGGCCTGCTCGCGATTGTGTTCTGGGGGTTATGGATCGACTCCTATATTTCGGGCATGTCGCTCAACGTCGCGCGCGTCTTCCGTGATTCGGAAATTGGTTTTCAGCCATCGTTTCATCTTGGAACAATGCTCGCAGCGGTGCTGCTGACCGCACTCTGGATCGTACTCGTGCGTCCCGCGCATCGTTCCAACCGCCGCGCCATTCTCAACTGGGCCGCCGGCATCACGCTGATCTGGGGCCTCTACGCTACGATCTGGCTGCCGTATCTCGATTTGCGCCGCAGCTACCGCGTGATGATCGAAAGCGCGGCGCACGCATTGCCCGCCCGCGGATGCGTCGCCAGCCGTAACTTGGGCGAAGCGCAACGCGCCCTGTTTTATTATTTCGCAGGTCTCCACACGGTGCGCGAAGAAGTGCGAGCGGTGCACGATTGCTCGGCATTGCTCGTGCAATACGGCTGGCAAGAGATAGACGCCGAAACGCCCGAAGGACATAGAAAAATCTGGGAAGGCAAGCGACGCGGCGATGAAACCGAACGGTTTGTGCTGTATCGGAGGATTGCCTCTTGAAATTCGTCGACGAAGCAGTCATTGAAGTGATCGCCGGCGACGGAGGCGACGGCGCGGCGTCATTCCGCCGCGAAAAGTTCGTCCCGCGCGGCGGCCCGGATGGTGGAGATGGCGGTCGGGGCGGCAGTATTTACGCGGTCGCGGACCGCAACATCAATACCTTGATCGACTACCGTTACGCGCGCATTCATCGCGCCAAAAGCGGCGAGAAAGGCCGCGGCTCCGACCAATACGGTCGTGGTGCGGAGGACATCTTTCTGCGCGTGCCGGTGGGCACGGTGATCGCTGACGCCGACACCGGCGAACCGATCGCGGATCTGGCCACCGACGCGGAAGAGGTGCTGATCGCGAAGGGCGGAACGGGTGGATTGGGCAACCTGCACTTCAAGTCGAGCACCAATCGCGCTCCACGTCAGTTCACCAAAGGGGAGCCGGGCGAACAACGGCGACTGAAGTTCGAATTGCGCGTATTGGCCGATGTCGGACTCCTCGGCATGCCCAATGCCGGCAAATCGACGCTGATCCGAGCGATCTCCGCCGCGCGACCCAAGGTCGCCGAAGATCCGTCCACGACGCTAGCGCCGAATCTCGGAGTCGTCCGCACTGGCGAAGCAAAGAGCTTCGTCGTCGCGGATATCCCCGGACTCATCGAAGGTGCGGCCGACGGGGCAGGTCTCGGACACCGTTTCCTGAGGCATCTCGCGCGGACGCGGCTACTATTGCATCTGGTCGATCTGGCACCGCTCGATCCGGCAGTCGATCCGTTGCACGGCGCGCGCGCGATCGTGCGCGAGTTGCGGCGCTACGATTCGGCACTTTACGAGAAACCGCGCTGGCTCGTTCTGAACAAGCTCGATCTCCTGCCAGAGGACGAACGCGCGCGCCGCGTCGCCGCGTTTGTCAAGGCCTATCGCTGGAAGGGGCCGGTGTTCGCCATCGCCGCAATCGATGGTACCGGGTGCCGCGAGCTCACGTTTAAAGTTCAGGATTGGCTCGATGCCCATCCGGTTACCCCCGGCGCGCGGAACACCGACGCCGAGACACCTGTCGTCGCCTCGCCACGACCCGTTCGATTTCGGACGCCGCGGGCGCGCATTCAGGCGCCGCGGACGCGGCAGCGACCCGCCAAAACATGACGTCGCTGGTAAGCCGCGCGTCCCGCTTGGTCATCAAGGTGGGTTCGGCTCTCGTCACCAATGACGGTCGCGGCCTCGATCATGACGCCGTCGCGCGCTGGGCAAAAGAGATCGCGCAGCTGAAACGTGCCGGGCGGAAGATCGTGCTCGTATCGTCGGGAGCAATCGCCGCGGGTATGCAACGGCTGGGGTGGACAACGCGTCCCAAGGCAATCCACGACCTGCAAGCAGCGGCTGCGGTCGGGCAAATGGGACTGGTGCAAGCCTATGAGGCGGCCTTTGCGCAATACGGCCTGCACACCGCGCAGGTGCTGCTGACGCACGAAGACCTTGCCGATCGCCGCCGCTACTTGAATGCGCGAACGACGCTGCGAACGTTACTCGCACTCGATGTAATCCCGATCGTGAACGAGAACGATACTGTCACCACCGACGAGATCCGATTCGGCGACAACGACACACTGGCCGCGCTGGTGACGAATCTGATCGAGGCCGATGTCTTGATCCTGCTCACCGACCAGAGCGGACTGTTCACCGCCGACCCCCGCATCGATCCAGCTGCGACGCTGGTGAGCCAGGCGCGCGCCGGCGACCCTGAACTCGAGGTGATGGCGGGCGGCGCGGGGAGCGGAATTTCGCGCGGAGGCATGCTCACGAAAGTGCTAGCCGCGAAGCGCGCCGCGCGTTCGGGGGTGTCCACGATCATTGCATCGGGTCGCGAAAATGACGTCCTGACGCGACTCGCTGCGGGAGAAGCCGTGGGCACGGAGTTGCTCGCACCGGCAGCGTCGCTCGGATCGCGCAAGCAATGGCTGGCCGACCATGTGCGGCTCGCCGGCCGGCTTCATCTCGATGCCGGCGCCGTGCATGCGCTCGCGGCGGAGGGACGAAGCCTGCTGCCGATCGGCGTTATCGCGGTGGACGGCCGCTTCGAACGCGGCGAAGTCGTCGGCTGCTTCGCACCCGGCGGTCGGGAAATCGCGCGCGGGCTCGTCAACTACGACGCAGTCGAAACCGCGCGCATCTTGCGCCAGCCGTCGTCGGAAATTGAAAACATCCTGTGCTACGTCGACGACGCCGAGTTGATTCATCGCGATAACCTGGTCCTGTTGGGTTGAAGCCCACGTACCAGAATCGACAATTTAACCCCGCGCGGCCTACACTTCCGCCATCGATCACGGAGGCTTTACGCATGGCGATGCTTGACCGCATAAAAGGAATTCTGCTCGAGCCGAAAAACGAATGGCCGAGGATCGCGGCCGAGTCGACCACGGCGCAGAACCTCTATACCAGTTGGATCATGATCCTTGCGGCCATCGGACCGATCGCCATCCTTCTTTCGTGGAAGAGCTTTCCGTTCGCGATCGGCCATTACGTGATCAGCCTCATCATCACATTCATCATCGCATTGATCGTCGACAACCTGGCGCCTTCGTTCGGCGGCACCAAGGATTTTGTCGCTTCGCTCAAACTCACGGCCTACAGCTACACCGCCGCGTGGCTCGCAGGGATCTTCCATCTCCTGGGGTATTTCGGCGGCATCGCGATTCTGATTGCGTCAATCTACGCGTGGTACACGTTTTTCCTGGGGGCGCCCGTGTTGAAGCGGTGCACCCCGGATAAAGCGATTCAATTCACCATCGTCATCGTCTTGTGCGGCGTGGTGCTCGGAATCCTGATGGGATTCGCGTTCGGCAGGCTGGGATTCGTGCCGCAACCGGGGCTCCCGCGGTGAACGGCGGCTAGCGACCCGCTACTTCGACCGGACCCGCGTACGAATCGGGCATTTCCGGATATGCGTTGCCGTAGAGTCGTTGGCGACGCGTTTGCGGCTTGGCATGCAGGAAGCGTTCCAGCTCGAGTAGCGCGCGGCGATAGGACTCCCGCTTGAAGTCGATCACCGAGTCCAGCGGAATCCAGTAGTCGTGCCAACGCCACGCGTCGAACTCTGGACGCTCGGTCGCACGCAGTGAAACGTCGTTGTCGCGACCTGTGAGGCGCAACAAATACCAGATCTGCTTTTGGCCTTTGTAGCTGCCACGCCACTCGCGTTTGATCCAGTGCTGCGGCACGTCGTATCGCAACCAGTCACGCGTACGGCCGAGGACCTTGATGTGATCCGGGCGGAGGCCGACTTCCTCATGCAACTCCCGGTACATCGCGCGCTCAGGGGTTTCACTCGGATTGATGCCCCCCTGCGGAAATTGCCACGAGTGTTCGCGAATCCGTTTTCCCCAGAAAACCTGATTCCTGGCGTTGACGATGACGATGGCGACGTTCGGGCGATAGCCATCCCGGTCGAGCATCGCGGTCACCCTGATGCAAGTAAGTTGCCTTGATTGTTGCACAGGAACGCGCGATTGAAAAGGCCGGCAGCGTGAGCGGCGAGGCCCAGCTTGCTGGGCGGCGAGCAATCGCGAATCGCTGCCAGAGGCCGACACGCGACGACTACTTCCCGCAACCCGACAAAGAGGCCGAGCAGCGTGAGCGACCCATCACCTCTCGCAACCGACAAAGAGGCCGAGCAATCTGCGACGAGCTGTGACGGCGGACGACCTTCGCAGAATACGCGTCTCACCCCAGCGTCGACTTTTCCCGCTGCAAATGAAATCGGCCGCTGTCTTACGACAACGGCCGACGGCGAAAACAGATCAGAGAAAGATGAATCAGAGAAGCTGCTCGCGGCTTTGTTCGGCGCGAGCCGCGCCGATTGCGGTTTCGACCTTCTTCACCTCTTCGGGTGGCGGAAGAACGGCGGGCATTCCCAACGAGTCGATCCACAGCTCACGGGTCCATCCCTTGGTATGGTAGAGATGCTCGTCCTCTTGATCCTCGACTTCGTCGTACGCGGCCTTGAGCGCCTTGCCCCCAGCGCCTTTGAGCTTATCGGCGACTTTGCCGATCAACTCCCAGTTCAGGTGATCTTTTGTCTCCGCGAAGACAACGCATTCAGCCGCGACCAATTGAGCAGCTTTAGGCGGACCACCGCTGCTTGACGCCATCTCCATCGCGGCGACGAGCGATTCGCCAATATGGCGCACGACTCGGCGTCCCGGCGGATCGGCATCCTGATCAAGCTCCATTGCCGTAAACAGCTCGCGCAAGATCCGCTCGTGGTTCTGCGTTTGTTCGAGATATTTCGTCCACTCCTCTTTCAAATCTTCGTTTACAGCACACTGTACCGCCTTTTTATAAACCTGAACTCCGCCGATCTCGGTTTCCAGCGCCTGATACAGCAACTCGTTCACCTGACTTCTGGTTGGTTCCATAAGCGTCTCCTAAAGCACATCCCTCGCCGCACATGTCGCCATGACGAACGAGTAAGATTAAGTCTTGTAAGCATTGTTGGTTAGCTGGTACCGCGGCTACGGAAGAGCAGCTTCACGATTGCCAGCAATATCACGGCACCCAAGAAGGATATGAATAACGCGCCGATGCTGAATTGATCCTGATTGATCGTTCCCATCCCGAAGAGCGGGGAGAGCAGCCAGCCTCCGAGCAATGCACCAACGATCCCGACGATCACATTGAGCAGAATACCCTGCTGAGCATCAGTTTTCATTACCAAGCTTGCAAGCCAGCCCACAATGCCCCCAACGACCAGCCAAATGATAAAGTTCATGGGAAATCCTTTCATTCTGGTTAATAACGACCAACAACGGCTGCCTCGCGCCGTCACCGCATAAAACTAAAACGATGCGACTTGAAAACGATCGCCCACCAGCGCACAAAGTCGCGGTGCAGCCATCTTTTGTTGGCAGTTTCCGTAAACTATTCGGGTGAGAAAGTAAAACCCATAGGCGGACGACGAAATATCTTGTCGGCCGATCGCCTACTTCGGCACCGGACGCATGCTTGTGTCAGCCTCTAGCCCTCGCCAATCGCGCCGTAGCGCTAGCGAATCATCATGGCGCTGGGTCGCCGACGGCGTCGACGCGCTGGCGGCCGCGCGAGACGCCGAAACCGTTCTCGCAACGCTCGCGCGAGTGACGGTCGCGCACCTCGCCGATTGTTGCATTGTTTTTGCGAAACGAGAAAGCGGTGGGCTGGAGCTTGCAACCAGCCGGCACCGCGATCCGACGCAAGACGCGCTCGCGCAGGAGTTCGCCCGCCGTTATCCCGTGTCGGAGGATGCGGGCGCCGGCGCGGCGTTCGTGGTTCGGACCGGGCAATCGGAGCTGTTACCGATAGTGCCTGATGCAGACTCAGTTGCCCGCGCCAGCGGCAGCGGCCAACACCTGCTCGATGTCCTGCGCGCCTTTGCGATGCATTCGGCGATGACCGTGCCGCTGAAAGCAGGCGCTGAAACGATCGGCGCCATCGTCCTGACCCGAAGCGAATCGGAGCTGCCGTTCAACGCGGACGATTTGGCTGTCGCCGAAACGCTTGCCCGGATCGGCGCGTGGTCGCTCGTGCAACTGCATCCGACGCAAAAGCCGCAACAGCCGCACGGCGCCCCCGGTTCGGCGCACATGCTGGCCGTTGCCTCGCACGAGGTCATGAACTGCCTTGGTGTGCTCGGAATGAGCGCGGCCATTCTGCTGCGGACGGGAGAACTCGACCCAACCGCCCGCGCGAAACACCTCCACGTGATCGATCGCGACACCAAGCGTGTAGCCCGCCTCAGCCGCGACTTCATCGACATCGCCAAGCTCTACGCCGGCCTGCTTGCGCTCGATCGCGAACCGCAGAACGCGGCAGCACTATTGCAAGAGGCCGCCGATAGCGTAAACAATGAGGCGGGCCGGGGTGCGATCGTCGTGTCTGACCGCGGCGCGGCGCTCAACGTTTGGGGCGATCGCGAACGCATACTGCAGGTGTTATCGACACTGCTGACGTACGCCACTGCGCACGCCAGCGCGCAGTACTCGATCATCGTTTCGGCGGTGGTCTCCGCCGATCAAGTTCGCATCGCCGTTGCCGACGAGGAATCGCCATTGTCCGACGCAATGTTTTCGCTGCTGTCGGACCCGCTGCATTGCATCGGGCGCACCGATAGCCGCGAGCTCGGCTTACAGTTGTTCATCTGTCAGGAAATTATCGCAGCGCACACTGGTCGCCTATGGATCGAACGCTTTGATGCGAGAGGCTACAAGGTCTGTTTCACGCTGCCGCTTATCGCTTAAGCGACGCCCCATTTACTCCGCCGCTCATTTACTTCACTGCCGATTTCCTCCGCTGCCCCTTTACTCCACTGGAATATGCGCGTCTTTGCGCACGCGAGTCAGGAGGCTCGCAAGCTGGTCGAAATCGATCGGCTTGACCAAATGGTGCGCAAAGCCAGCGCTTTTAGACCGCTGGCGATCGACGTCACGTCCGAAGCCGGTGACGGCGATCAACGTCGCGGCACAGTTGGATTGCCCATTGCGCAATCGCGTCGCGACCTCGTAGCCGTCCATATCGGGTAACCCGATATCGATCAGCGCCACGTCGGGCTTGAAGACGCTGGCTGCCTCCAACGCCGCTACCCCGGTATGTGCCACGCAGACTTCGTGGCCGGAGAGCTCGAGCAACTGGGCGACCATCGTGGCGAGATCGGTGTTGTCGTCGGCCACGAGAATGCGCGTGCCGGGGGTCATCGTCGTATCGGGCGTCAGCACCGCGGATTCGGTCCGGGCGGGCGCGCTCGCCATCAGAGGCAAATGAAGCACGAATTCGCTACCCGAGCCGAGTCCTTCGCTGAACGCTTCGATTCGGCCGCCATGCATTTCCACCAGTTCGCGAGCCAAAGCGAGACCGAGGCCGAGCCCGTCCTGCGCGCCGCCATCGCGGCGTTCGATCTGGCGAAAGAGCTCAAAAATTTTGCCGAGCATATCGGGCGGAATTCCGGCCCCGTTATCTTTCACCCGGATCACGACTTCCTTCGCAGTCGCATTCGTTCCGCCCTCGTAGGCCGCGACGACATTGATCTGCGCGCCATCGGCGCTGTATTTAGCGGCGTTGGTGAGCAAGTTTCCCAGGACCTGGGTCAGTCGCACGATGTCGCCGTCGACGCACGCAGCGTCATCCGGCATTTCAAGGGTGATTTCATGCCCGCGCGCGTTCATCATCGAACGAGTCGATTCGAGGGCGCGGGCGATCACGTCGCGGATTTCGACGGGCTCCTTGCGCAGCGTGATCCGCCCCCAACGCACGCGCGAGACGTCGAGGAGATCATCGAGCAGCCTCGTCAGATGCTGCACTTGCCGCCCGAGCACGTCGCGTACCCGCAGAAACTGCGGATCCAACGCGGTCACGTGCGCCAGGAGTTGCGTTGCGCCGCCGATGGCGCCCAGCGGATTGCGCAGCTCGTGCGCGAGCATGGCGAGGAATTCATCTTTGCGTTGGTCCGCTAAATGCAGCGCCTCCTCGACGCGTTTGCGCTCTGCCACCTCCTCGTGCAACTTGAGGTTGGTACGGGCGAGATGCGTGTTCGCGCGCTCGAGCGTATCGTTCAAACTCTGCAGCTCGCGCGCCTTTTCCGCCTGCAACGTGCTATTGGCCAGTGCGAGCTCGGCGTTCGCTTGCTCCAGACTAAGATTCAACCGTTGCAGCTCGCGTTTTTTGGCGAACAATTCGACCAACACCTGCACCTTCCCGCGCAAAATCTCGGGAACGAGCGGGATGTACACGTAATCGACCGCGCCCAGTTCGTAACCCTTCAAACGGTCGAGATCGGTCACGTGCACGCCGGTCACGAAAATGATCGGCGTCTTTTCAAACCGTGGGTGTTGATGAATCAACGACGCCGTTTCAAAACCATCCATCTCCGGCATGTTGACGTCCAGCAGAATCGCCGCGAATTCGTCTTCCATCAGCCGCTGCAGCGCTTCCCTTCCGGACTTCGCCTGCACCAGATTCTGTCCGAGACGGCTCAAGATCGTCTCGTAGGTAAGCAGGCGCGACGGCTGGTCGTCGACCAGCAGGATGTTGACCTTGTCCGTACCACTCATCGTGTCGTCCGGCGACGATTTAGCGGTGGAGCCACGTGCGCAGCAACGACAAGAGCTGCTCGGTGTTGACCGGCTTCGCGATGTAGTCCGAGGCCCCGGCTTCAAGACATTTTTCGCGGTCGCCTTTCATCGCCTTCGCGGTCAACGCGATCATCGGCATCAGTCGAAACTGCGGCGCCTTGCGAATGCGACGCATCGTCTCGTAACCGTCCATTTCGGGCATCATGATGTCCATCAAGACCAGCGACAGGTCCGGCGTGCGCTCGATTGCGCTGATGGCCTCTGCCCCGTTCGTGGACGTCAGCACTTTCATGCCGCGCCGCTCAAGAACGCTGCTCAGCGCAAATATATTGCGCACGTCATCGTCGACGACGAGCACCTTCTTGCCATTCAGCGCCTCGTCGGTCTGATGCAATTTTTCCAGCATGCGTTTCTTGGCGTCGGGCAGGTGCGACACGACGCGGTGGAGAAACAGCGCCGTTTCATCGAGCAACCGCTCGGGCGACTGCACGCCCTTCAATACGATGCTTTTGGCCATCTTGCGCAGTTGCTCTTCTTCCGCCCCCGATAACTCACGGCCGGTGTAAACGACAATCGGCACGTCGCGTAACTTCGGATCGCGTTGTACCTCCTCCAAGAGCTCGAACCCGGAGATGTCCGGCAGGCGCAAGTCGAGCACGACACAGTCGAAGCTCCGCTCGCGCATTGCGGCAAGCGCCTCCGCCCCGGTCCCTACGGCGGTGATTGCCACGTCGTCATGCGCGATCAGCTCGCGGATGCTCAACTGCTCCGCCGGGCTGTCTTCGACGACCAGCAAGTGCCGGACGCGCGGTGCTGCAAACGATTTGATGCGATCAAACGCCGCCTCGAGGCTCTCGGTCGTCATCGGCTTGTTCAAATAGGCGAACGCGCCCCGCTCCAGCCCGTGCTGGCGCTCTTCCTCCACCGTAATGATCTGCACCGGTATGTGCCGTGTTGCGGCGTCCTGCTTTAATTGCGAGAGCACGGTCCAACCGAGCATGTCGGGCAAAAAGATGTCAAGCGAAATGGCCGTCGGCGAGTGTTCGCGCGCGAGGGCGAGGGCGTCCGCGCCGCGCGTCGCCACAATGCCCTTGAAGCCGCGATCGCGTGCAAGCGCCAGCAAAACCCGGGCGTAGTGCGGATCGTCCTCGACGATCAGCAGTACGGCGTCGGCCGGTGTCAAGTCGTCGCGATCATCGCTGATCTCCTCCGCCTTGGACGCGGGCGACAGGATGGGCTGGAAAGTCGGGGGCAGCGACAGCGGAGACCGCGCCATGGCGGGCTTTCCGGAAGCCGGGCCCATGTACGCAACCGGCAGGTAGAGCGTAAACGTGCTGCCGCGGTCTTGCGCGCTATGGAGGCGGATTTCGCCACCCAGCAGTTGCGCCAGCTCGCGGCTGATCGCCAGTCCCAGGCCAGTGCCGCCGTACCTTCGCGAAGTGCCGGCGTCTGCCTGTTGAAACGCTTCGAAGACGATCTTCTGCTTCTCGGGCGGAATGCCGATCCCGGTATCGCTCACTGAAAATCGGATGACTTCCGGCGCCCGGCTCAAGATCGGATGCTCGGGGCTCCACCCGCTGGTGGCGGTGCCCACCTCGAAGCGAACGCCGCCCTGGTCAGTAAACTTGAACGCGTTCGAAAGCAGGTTCTTCAAAACCTGCAGCAACCGCTTGGGATCGGTACTGATCGCGCGGCCCAGACGCGTGTCGAGCACGATGGTGAACGAGAGCTTGCGGGTTTCGGCAACGTGCCGGAAGTTGCGTTCCACCGTCTCGCGCAGGCCAGAGAACGGCAACTCTTCGCTTTCCACCGTAACCGTGCCTGATTCGATTTTCGACAAATCCAGAATGTCGCTGATCAGATTGAGAAGGTCCGTGCCCGCGCCATGGATCGTCTTGGAAAACTCGACCTGCCGCGGGCTTAAGTTGCCATCAGCATTCTCAGCCAATTGCTGGCCAAGAATCAGGATACTGTTGAGCGGCGTGCGCAATTCGTGCGACATGTTCGCCAGGAACTCGGACTTGTAGCGGGAGGTGAGCGCAAGCTCAGCCGCTTTCTCCTCCACTGCCCGCCGAGCCTGTTCGATTTCCTGATTCTTGCGCTCCACCTCGGCGTTCTGCGCCGCTAGGAGGCCCGCCTTGTTCGCCAGTTCGTCGTTGGTTTGCTGCAGCTCCCGCTGCTGCGTCTGCAATTCCGCCGCAAGATTTTGCGACTGGCCGAGCAAGCCCTCGGTCCGCATCGTCGCCTCGATGGTGTTGAGAACGATGCCGATACTCCCGGTCAACTGTTCCAGGAACGCGAGGTGCGGCGTCGTGAATTCCTTAAGCGATGCGAGTTCGATGACCGCCTTCACCTGGCCTTCGAACAGCACGGGTAGAACGATGACGTTTTCCGGGCGGGCGGACATGAGGCCGGAAGTCACATGAATCACGGTGGCCGGAATATTCGCGAGCAGGATGCGCT
>JBPCLS010000054.1:0-3680 GCA_051003055.1 Casimicrobiaceae bacterium | reverse complement strand
GAACTTAATATTGTGACGCAAAAATCAGTCTAGATCAACCGCTTACTCCATTATCGGCGCGGTTCGAGCGTTGTGGCTCGGTTTTGAGGTTTAGGCCTTGCTTCAAGTTCGTTACATCGGCTATCATTATCTGATAACGATATACCATGACGCGGCGCGATGCCTCGCTTGATGCTCTGCTTCACCTTGATGGCCAGGTACTCGTGGTCGATATCGAAGGGCAGTATTGGGTGCGGTTTGTCGTACACCGGGTTCCAGTTATCGAGGGCAAACCGCACGGGCTGGATTACAGCTTGACTCTGCACGGGCCGGACGGCGAGCGATTGGTCGGGTTCGACAATGCACACTCCATCCGGAAGCGGCGAGGGGCGGGTGGAGGAGCGCCGATTGCACAAGATCACAAACACCGGCTGCGGACCGTGCGCCCGTATGCCTACCAGGATGCGGCGACGCTGTTGGTGGATTTCTGGAACGAGGTTGATACCGTGTTGCGCCAGAAAGGAATGCTGAAATGAAGAGCTTGAAAATCGGGGTTGCGTCCTACGCGGAGATGAAGGCGCGGACAAAAGCTATCGCGAGCGGTAAACTCAAGCCGAAGGCTGGAGAGCCGAAGGTCTGGTTTACGTCCCCGGAGAGCTTCGCACGGGTTATGTCGAATAAGAACCGTGCGCTGCTAGCAGAGATTGCCGCCACGGCGCCGGCGTCGCTTGCCGAGTTAGCGGAGCGCACCGGGCGCAAGCCGTCCAACCTCTCGCGCACCCTCAAGACCATGGAGCGTTACGGGTTCGTGCGCTTGCACCACGGCGTGCGCGGACGCATTCGGCCCGAAGTTCCCTACAGGGAAATCACGCTGGAGCTCCAGATCAGCGCGTAGGACGTGGCGACTGGACCGTGGCTTCATTTGCGTCGGGCATGCTTCCCATCGTTAACGTCGCGATTGCCATGTACTTGGGTTACGGTGCCCATGAAAACAGCCGACGACCACCACTGAAGCTGCTTCGACCCGGAAGTACAACCCGTAAGGAAAGCGCTTTAGCAGCGCGCGGCGTTGGTCGCGGTATACGAGTGGAAACTGCTGCGGATTATCCGCTAGGCGCTTCAACGCGGCGGCGATGGCATCGAGAAATTGCCCACTCAAGCCTGCGCCTTCGCGTTCATACCAACCAGCGGCGGAATTGATGTCTCGCTCAGCCGCTTCGGTAAGGACAACGACCCACTTCAAGACAGATTGCGCTCAATACGCTTCCTAACCGAATCCCACGGCTGTGCGTTGGCGGCGTCCTCCTCGTACGTCGCCATGCGGCGATCAAGCTCGGCTGCCTGCGCGGGCATAATCGGAAGATCGTCTTGCTGGAGACTATCCCATAGGGCCTCAATTAAGGTGAGCCGCTGCTCAGGTGTTAGCTGGGCGATTTGCTCGGGGGATAGAACTGTGGCGGTCATCGGTTAAGCTCCTTTGCACATTATCTTACCGATCCTGCGAGGAAACTGAAACCGCCCTTCGTGATCTTAGACAAGCCCGCGTTCGGCCAAAGAAATGACCCGCTGCCCTGCGACGATGAAATGATCGAGCGTCCGTATATCGACCAGCGACAGCGCCTGCTTTAACGATTGCGTCAATAACTCGTCCGCGCGGGAGGGCTCGGCCACGCCGCTGGGGTGGTTGTGCGCGAAAATCACCGCCGCGGCATTCCGACTCAGCGCGGCCTTGACCACTTCGCGCGAGTACACGCTCGTCTGCGCGAGCGTGCCGCGAAAGAGTTCGTCGGCGGCGAGTAGACGATTCTGGCTATCGAGGAATAGCGCGACGAACACTTCGTAAGGCAGCGACGCCAGCGTAAGCCGAAGGTAATCGCGCACCGCTTGCGGCGAGTTGAGCGCGTCGTCCCGCGTGATTTCCTCTTTTAACGCCCGGCGCGCCAGTTCGACGACCGCCTTCAATTCCGCCGCCTTCGCGGCGCCAACGCCCCGAACTGCGCGCATCTCGGCGGTGGAGGCGGCGAGGAGGCCCGCCACGCCACCGAATCGGGCGAGGATTTCGCGCGCCAGATCGAGCACCGGCCTGCCGATGACGCCGGTACGCAGCAGGATCGCGAGCAATTCGGCGTCGGTCAGCGCGGCCGGTCCTTGCGCCAACAGGCGCTCGCGCGGACGCTCCAATGCGGGCCAGGCGATCGTGTTCATACGACGAGTGGCATTTTTTTCGGTCAGGTTGCGCTGCGGCAAGCATGCGACGAGCGCAATGTCGCAGCAGTGTAAACTTTGCCGCGCCAATCGGCAGATCGGCCAAATAGACGATCTCCCCATGAATCAACCGGCGCAAACCCAAGTCTCTGAGTCCGCCACGCTGACCCGGGTCGTGCTCGGGGTTACGGGTGGAATCGCCGCCTACAAAGCGGCGGAGCTCGCCCGGCTGCTGGTCAAAGATGGCGTCACTGTCGATGTCGTGATGTCCGAGGCCGCGACGCGATTCGTTGCACCGATCACGTTTCAGGCACTCACCGGACGCCCGGTTCTCACCGACCTCTGGGAATCCGGCGCCGACAACGCGATGGGACATATCGGGGTATCCCGCGGCGCCGACGCCATCGTTGTTGCGCCAGCTTCGGCCGATTTCCTGGCGAAGCTCGCACAGGGACTTGCCGACGATCTGTTGTCGACGCTGTGCCTGGCGCGTGAATGCCCGCTGCTCGTCGCGCCCGCGATGAACCGCCAGATGTGGTCGAACCCGGCAACCCAGCGCAACGTGGCGCAGCTCGCGGCGGATGGCGTGTCGATTATCGGACCGGCCGCTGGCGAGCTGGCGTGCAACGAAACCGGCGACGGACGCATGTTCGAACCCGACGCGATTTATACGGCGCTTATCGCATCCCGGCAACCGAAAGTGTTGGCCGGGAAGCGCGTCCTGCTGACTGCGGGCCCCACGTTCGAAGCCATCGACCCGGTTCGTGGCATTACCAATTTAAGCTCGGGCAAGATGGGCTTTGCGATGGCGCAGGCAGCGGCGGAGGCTGGCGCGCAGGTAACCATGGTCGCGGGACGCTGTGCGCTGGCAACACCAGCTTGCGTTGAACGAATCGACGTGATCAGCGCGGCGCAAATGGCCGATGCCGTTTTCGCACGAGTCGAACACTGCGACATTTTTATCGGCGTCGCCGCGGTCGCCGACTACACACCCACCGCAAACAGCGGGCGCAAGCTCAAGAAATCCGACGACGCTTTGACGCTGACCTTAACGCCTACGATCGACATTCTCGCCAACATCGCAGGCCGGCCGAATCCCCCGTTTTGTGTCGGGTTCGCCGCCGAAAGCCACGATGTCGAGCGGCTGGCGGCGGATAAACGCCAGCGCAAGAAAGTGCCGCTACTGATCGCCAATCGCGCGCAGGACACACTGGGCTGCGACGACAACGAAGTAACGTTGCTCGATGATGCTGGCGCGCATCGGTTGCCGCGGATGGAGAAGCTCGCGCTGGCGCGGCATCTCGTCACCGAAATCGCGTCGCGGCTCGCTCGATGACGACGACCATTGCGCTCAAGATCCTCGACGAACGCATTCGCCCGCACCTTCCCGCCTACGCCACACCCGGTTCTGCAGGAATCGACCTTCGTGCGTGCATCGACGCACCGCTGACGATCGCGCCGGGTCAGACCGAACTCATCCCCACCGGCATCGCCAT
>JBPCLS010000053.1:0-3135 GCA_051003055.1 Casimicrobiaceae bacterium | reverse complement strand
AACAAGAGGTCCGCAAAATTTTCTCCGATCGCGCGGCCGCTGCGAGCGCGCAGTTGAAGGACGTCGACCGCTCGTTCACGACGGGTCAGACCGGATTGAAAGCCGCTCTCGACAAGGCGAAGGCGGATCAGGCATCGCCGGAATCGATAGCAGCAGCGGAAAAGGCGGTGGCGGCGTATCCAAAGGATGCGGCGGTGGCCAAGTCAATGTGGACCAAGGACGCCGCTCAGGTTGCGCGCGGCGCTCCGATGCTGCGGCATGCAGAGGCCTTCCCGGGTGCCACTGAAGAGGCGCGCGATACCTCGCGCCGAAACTTCCTGGCGCTCGTATTCTGTCTCATGGTCGGAACAGCCGCGTTACCGCACATTCTGATGCGGTACTACACGACGCCGTCGGTGCGCCAGGCACGCGAGTCGGTCTTTTGGTCACTATTTTTTATCTTCCTTTTGTATTTCACGGCGCCCGCGCTCGCGGTCCTCGTCAAATACGATGTTTATTCGTTCCTCGTGGGATCGCCGTTTGCGCAATTGCCGCAGTGGGTCGCGTCATGGCAAAGCGTCGATCCAAGCCTTTTGTCCATTGCCGACGTCAACGGGGACGGGATCGTCCAGCGGGCCGAGATATCAATTGGCGGCGATATCGTCGTGCTCGCGACACCGGAAATAGCGGGGTTGCCGTACGTCGTATCGGGGCTGGTGGCCGCGGGCGGTTTAGCAGCGGCGTTGTCGACGGCCGACGGTCTACTCCTGACGATCGCCAACGCGCTGTCGCACGACTTCTATTACAAAATGCTCGATCCGAACGCGTCGACGGCACGGCGCGTGACGATTTCCAAGATGCTGCTGTTGGTGGTCGCGTTGGCCGCGGCATGGGTAGCGTCGCAAAAACCGGCGGATATCCTCTTCCTCGTGTCCGCGGCATTCTCCCTCGCAGCAGCGTCATTCTTCCCCGCATTGACGCTTGGCATTTTTTGGAAGCGCGCCAATAAATGGGGGGCAACGCTGGGCATGATTGCCGGTCTAGGCATCACCTTCTACTACATGGCCACGACGCAACCGTGGCTGCGCTCGGTGTTCGGCGTCACGAGTCCTATCGCCGACAATATCTGGTGGGGAATCCAACCTATTTCTGCAGGACTTTGGGGTGTGCCGCTCGGCTTCGCGGTCATCATCATCGTTAGCTTGCTCACCCCGGCGCCGGACCGCGAAACGCAGGAGCTCGTGGAACACGTGCGGTATCCGAACATCACCGGCGACACGATGGTGACCGAAGGCACGTGATTCGGCGCTTTGCCACTCTAAAAAGCCCGCAGAAATGCGGGCTTTTTTAAGCCGCGACGCGCGCCGCGGGATTACGATGCCGGCGGAACCGTGTCCCGAAACGACGGGCGTTTGGCCAGCTTCGTCGCGAGGCGCGCCAAATTCGCATAACCGTTGCGCCAGTCGACGTCTTTGATGCGCAGATCAAGATAACCAAGCGCGCACCCGGTGGCGATGTCGGCGAGCGTATACGCTTCGCCGTTGCACCACGCCTTCTCCTCAAGCTCACGCGCGAGCTCGGCGACACCCGCGGTCACCTTCTGTTGCTGCCGGGCGATCCATTCCGGACTCTGCTGCGTTGCGGGCCGTCGCTGCTCCAGCACGATGGCTGCGGCGGCATCGCAGATACCGTCGGCGAGCGCTTCCCAGCGCTTGACCGCGATACGCTGACGGCTGGGCTCCGGAATGAGGCGCGATACCGGGCTCACCGTATCGAGGTATTCGACAATGACGCGCGAGTCGTACAGTTGCGTGCCGTCGTCCAACGCCAATACCGGCAGCTTGCCCAACGGATTCCACTGCTGCACCGGATTGACTGGCGCCCACGGCGACATGTCGACGAGCTGGTATTCGATCTTTTTCTCGGCCAGTGCGATGCGCACTTTTCGGGCGTAAGGGCTCGTCGGAGCGGCGATCAGCTTGAGCACGGCAGCGAGGGGACTAATCTTCGATGAGCGGATAAAAAGTATAGCATCGCCGTTGCCCCTAGAGTCCGTGGCGATGACCGGCCAAGATGGCTACCGCCGGTGGATTCGACGGCAAACGGTGCGGGGTAGTCTGCGCGTTCCGCGCGCAAATCGCATGCTAGACTTTTACTGTTGTTGATTCGTCACCCGATGCCCAGCGATTCTGCCGATGCCGCCCTGACCGCGCTGTCGCCGCTCGACGGCCGTTACGCCGGCAAAGTGGCTGCGCTTGCCGAGCATTTCAGCGAATGCGGCCTCATGCGCAATCGCGTCCGCGCCGAAATTGAATGGCTTACGGCGCTTGCCGATGAGCCGGATGTGGCCGAAGTCGCGCCGTTCTCCGTCAGCACGCGCGCGCAGCTATCCGAACTGTCAAACGGTTTCGGACCCGCCGACGCCGCGCGGGTCAAGGCGATCGAGCGCACCACCAACCATGATGTGAAGGCGGTCGAATACTGGTTGCGCGAACGGCTCGCCGCGCTGCCCGAGCTCGCGCGCGCGTCCGCGTTCATCCACTTTGCCTGTACGTCCGAGGACATCAACAATCTGGCGCATGGCTTGGCGCTCGCCACGGCGCGCCACGACATTCTGCTGCCGGCGCTCAAAGGGCTGGTGGCGGACATTCAGTCGCTTGCCCACACCCATGCCGATACACCGATGCTGGCGCGAACGCATGGGCAGCCGGCGACTCCCACGACGCTCGGCAAAGAAATGGCCAATTTCGTCGCGCGCCTCGACCGTCAGATTGTCGCGATCGAACGCGTGCCGATCAAGGGCAAATGCAACGGTGCGGTCGGCAATTACAACGCGCACGTCGTCGCGTACCCGGACGTCGATTGGGAGCACTTGAGCGCAAAGGTCGTGACCGGGCTGGGGCTCGAATTCAATCCATACACAACACAGATCGAGCCACACGATTACATGGCCGAACTCTTCGATGCGCTGGCGCGCGCCAACACGATCCTGATCGGTTTCGACCGGGACGTCTGGGGCTATGTTTCTCTTGGCTATTTTCGGCAGAAAGTGCAAGAAGGAGAAGTCGGTTCCTCGACGATGCCGCACAAAGTCAATCCGATCGATTTCGAGAATTCGGAAGGCAACCTGGGGCTCGCCAACGCGCTGCTTCGCCA
>JBPCLS010000052.1:0-9977 GCA_051003055.1 Casimicrobiaceae bacterium | reverse complement strand
CCGTAATAGTCGAGGCGCCACAAGAGCGGCGTGACCGCGACGTCAAGCATCGAGTAATCCTCGCCCAGCATGTGCTTGTGCTTGGCGAACACCGGCGTGATCTGGAGCAGCGAATCGCGCACGAGGCCCCGCGCCTTCTCCGCGTGCTTCTGGTTATTGCCTTCGAGCGCATCGATGTGCGCGAACAATTCCTTCTCGAACCGGTGCAAGAACAGGCGGGCGCGCGCGCGCATCACCGGATCCGCCGGCATCAATTGCGGATGCGGGAAGCGTTCATCGATATATTCGTTGATGATGTTCGATTCGTGCAGCACGAGATCGCGTTCGACCAGCACCGGGACCTGGTTGTACGGGTTCCTTACCGCGAGGTCCTCGGGCTTGTGATCCAGATCGACATCGATGATCTGGAAATCCATGCCCTTTTCGTGCAGCACGATGCGGCAGCGTTGGCTGAACGGGTCGGTGGTCCCGGAATATAACGTCATCATGGTTACTTCTCCTCGCGCGCAGACACTCGCGCCGTTCTGATTGGTTTCTTGGCTATGGACCGCTCGAGGGATGCAGCGATTCCCGTGCTTTAAGGATGTCGACTTTGCTGTGAAGCAAACAGGGCACGAGTGCCACCCGTGCCCCGTTCCTAGGTCGATTGTTCGGATGGTGGAATTGGCTAATGCGGGCTAATGCACGTCCTTCCAGTAAGCGCGCTTCATCCAATACGCGAAGACGAACAGCAGACCGAGATAGAGCAGAACGATCATGCCCAGATTAAGGCGCTTGTTTTTCGCCGGTTCGGCCATGTAGTCGAGGTAATTCACGAGGTCCGCGACCCATTGCTCGTATTGAACCTGAGTCAGCGTACCTGGAGCGTTTTCGTCAGGTTTGACGGAGAGGACGGTCCACTTGCCCTCCTTGCCAGGTTCGAGCTTGCTCAACCCCTTGACCGAAATGGCACCCGCAAGAGCGGCCTCGTGGTTGGCATATTCCGTCGCAATAAGCTTGTTGGGTCCGGACAGTTGCCAGAGCACATGCGGCATGGCTACGTTCGGGAATACCAGATTGTTCCAGCCGGTTGCCGATTTGTCGTCCGGATGGAAAGAGAGGAAATAGTTGTACAGCCAATCGCGGCCGCGGATTCGCGCTTCCACCGAAAGATCCGGTGGAGGGGCGCCGAACCATGCCCGGGCGTCGGCTGTTGACATCGACGCCTGCATCACCGACCCGATCTTGTCGGTGCCGAACATCAGGTTGTCGGTGATCTGCGCGCGCGTCAGGTCAAGGTCGGTCAGCCGCTCGTACCGCATGTATTTCGCGCTATGGCAATTCACGCAATAGTTGACGAAATTGCGCGCGCCGCGCTGCAGCGATTCAACGTCGAGGCGGCTCTCGGGCGCGGGTGCGAGACGCAGGTCGGCGCCCCCGGCGGCCATCGCCGCTCCGGTTGCAACGAATGCCAGCACGGCCAATCCGTACGTCAAGCGGAATGCGCCCCTGCTCATTACCCGGTCACTCTTTCGGGTACCGGTTTGGTCCGGTCATACGCCGTATACCAGGGCAGCAGGATAAAAAACAGGAAGTAGATGACCGTCAGTACCCGCGCCAACACGGTCGCCTTGTCGGCGCCGTAGAACGGAAAGCCCTCGCCAAACTGGCCCCAGACGGTGACCGGTACAACCCCCAGATAACCCAGAATCAGGAATGAAATGACGAATGCGGCGAGCCAGGACTTGTACAGGGTGCCGCGATAACGAATCGATTTCACCTTGCCGCGATCGAGCCATGGCATGGCGAAAAAAACCATCACCGACGCACCCATCACCAGCACGCCCCAGAACTGGCTCTCGAGAAACGACGGCACCGCGCGCAACATCGCGTAATACGGCGTGAAGTACCACAGCGGGGCGATGTGCTCGGGTGTTTGCAGCGTGTTGGCCGGAATGAAATTGTTGGCTTCGATAAAGTACCCGCCCATCTCCGGCACGAAAAATACGATGATCGAGAAGATCGTCAGGAAGACCACGACGCCAACGATGTCCTTGACGGTGTAATAAGGATGGAAAGGAATGCTGTCGACCGGATGGCCGGTGCGTGGATCCTTGTTGTCCTTGACCTCGATACCGTCCGGATTGTTGGAGCCAACTTCGTGCAACGCGATGAGGTGCGCGACGACCAGTCCAAGCAGCACCAGCGGCAACGCGATCACGTGGAACGCAAAAAAGCGGTTCAACGTGATATCGGAAATCGTGTAGTCGCCGCGAATCCACAGCGCAAGGCTCTCGCCGATGACCGGTATCGTCGCGAACAGATTCACGATGACCTGGGCACCCCAGTACGACATCTGACCCCACGGCAGCAGATAGCCGAAGAAGGCCTCGGCCATCAGGCACAGGTAGATGAGGCAGCCGAGAATCCACAAGAGCTCGCGCGGCTTGCGATAGCTGCCGTACATCACGCCGCGGAACATGTGCAGGTAGACGACAACGAAGAACATCGACGCGCCGGTCGAGTGCAGGTAGCGGATCAGCCAGCCCCACTCGACGTCGCGCATGATGTATTCGACCGACTCGAACGCCTTGGCGGCGTCGGGTTTGTAGTTCATCGTCAGGAATATCCCCGTGATGATCTGGATCACCAACACCAGCAGCGCGAGCGAGCCGAAGTAGTACCAGAAGTTGAAGTTCTTCGGTGCGTAATACTCGGAGACCTGCGACTTCCACAGTGCAGTCAGCGGGAAGCGCGCATCGATCCAGTTGAGAATTTTCGCCACGGGCGTCCTTAGCTGTCCTTGCCGTCTTCGCCCACACCGATCACGATTTTCGTGTCGGACAGGTACTTGTGCGGCGGCACCACGAGGTTGGTCGGCGCCGGCATGCTCTTGTACACACGGCCGGCGAGATCGAATTTCGACTGATGACAGGGACAGAAGAAGCCGCCCAACCAGTCGGCGCCCAAGTCGACCGGCGCGATTTCAGGACGAAACGTCGGCGAGCAACCCAGGTGCGAGCAAATGCCTACCGCCACGAACATCGCGGGCTTGATCGACCGGTGCTGGTTCTTGCAATAGGGGGGCTGCTGCGGGCTGTTCGAGTTCGGATCGGCAAGCTTGTCGTCGATTTTCGGCAATGACGCGAGCATCGGCGGCGTGCGGTTGATGAGCCAGCACACCTTTCCGCGCCATTCGACGTCCACTTTCTGACCAAGCTCGATCTTGGAGATATCAACTTCGATCGGTGCCCCTGCCGCTTTGGCCCGCGCCGATGGCCAGAACGAGATGACAAAGGGAACCATCGCTGCCGCTGCTCCGACTCCCCCGACAACACTCGTTGCGGTGACGAGAAAGCGGCGCTTTTTCCGATCGACCGGCGTTAGAGCCGGCGCTGCTACGTCCGATGCCATCGCCGGTCCCTAAAATGCGTATTGGTTTTGCAAGCAGAAGGCCCCATCCGCATTCCCGTGTGTGCGCGCAAAAGCCGCTGATTATACGGGATTTGCCCGGCCAATCGGAAGCGACGCGGCGGTTGTCCACTCAAAAGTCGCACGAAATCAATGTCTTGAGCCGTTATGATGCGGAGGTGGTCTTCCGTTTCCCGCGTCGTATGTGCTCAGGCTTTCGGCGCGGCGTCTATACTTCGTTACTGTACTTTTGCGGTCGTCTTCCTACCCAATGCTCCATAGATTCTGGCTGTTCTTCGCTCAGGCGTGCACCGTGTGCGTGGCTGCGCTGTTCGTCGTCTCGACCTTTCGGCCCGACCTCCTGCCCAGCCTCGCCGGACGCGGCGAAAACGTCATCGTCACGCAGGAAACCACGACTCCCGTCACGGGTGCTCGAATCGCAACGTTTGCCGACGCGGCGAAAAAAGCGATGCCGGCCGTCGTCAACATCCACACGAGCAAGGAAGTTCGTGCGCGCGGATCATTCCCAAACGACACGCTGCTGCGCCGTTTTTTGCCCGAGCTTGACCGGCCGTCGCTGCAGCGCGCGACCAGCCTCGGTTCCGGCGTCATCATTTCGCCGGAAGGCTACGTGCTGACCAACCATCATGTGATTGAGGGCGCCGACGATATCCAACTCATTCTGCACGATGGCCGCCGGATTCCGGCGCGGGTCAAGGGCACCGACCCGGAGTCGGATCTCGCCGTATTGAAGGCAGAGGTCGGCGGCCTGCCCGCGATTACGCTTGGCGCCATCGAAACGCTGCAGGTCGGCGATGTCGTGCTCGCGATCGGCAACCCATTCGGATTCGGAAACACGGTAACGTTTGGCATCGTGAGCGCGCTCGGTCGCAACGCCCTGGGCGTCAATCGCTTCGAAGACTTCATCCAGACCGAAGCCGTAATCAATCCGGGAAACTCGGGTGGAGCGCTGGTCGACAGCGCGGGCAATTTGATCGGCATCAACAGTACGATTTACTCGCAGTCGGGCGGTTCGCAGGGGATTGGCTTTTCGATTCCGGTCTCGCTTGCGCGCACTGTGTTCGAACAGATCATCCGCGACGGCGAAGTGACGCGTGGCTGGTTCGGGATCGAGCCGTATCCGGTTACGTCTGAGCTGGCGCGTGCGCTCTCGCTCGCGCGCCCCGAAGGAGTGCTCATTCGCAACATGCAGCGCGGCGGGCCCGCCGAGCGCGCCGGGATCATGGTTAGCGATGTGGTCGTCGAGGTCGGCGGCAAGCCAACCCGCGACGTGCCGCAACTGCTTGCGCGTATTGCCGAGCTGCCTCCGGGAACGAGCGCGTCGGTGCGCGTCGTGCGCGAGGGCAAGCTCATCGATGTCGCAATCACCGTCGGCCGGCGGCCGCGGGCCGAGGTCAATTGAACTTTGCGATGAAGGCGCTTGACTCGGTGCGTGAAATCTCCACCGCTATCGTCGATCCTCGGACGCCGGCGGTCGCCGCATTGATCGCCGAGCTGGACGCCTATCAGGCCGACCTCTATCCGGCGGCGAGCAACCACCTTCTGCCCGTCGCTGCGCTGCGTGCGTCGAACGTGCACGTCGTCGGTGCGACTTTCGACGGGACGCTTGCCGGCTGCGGCGCAGTCGTCGATCAGCGCGAATACGCGGAGATCAAGCGAATGTTCGTCGCGGAGCCGTTTCGGCGCTTCGGCATCGGCCGCAGAATTCTCACGGAGCTGGAAGCGATTGCCAAGCAATCGGGAGTGCACTTTGCGCGTCTGGAAAGCGGGATCCATCAACCCGAGGCGCTACGCTTCTACGAACGCGCAGGCTATGTGCGACGCGCGGAGTTTGGCTCTTACACACCCGATCCGCTGTCGGTGTTCATGGAAAAATCCATCGTGTGACGCAGCACGACTTCGGTAGACCTGCAGTCGAGCCTTTAGTCGAACCTCAGTTGACACATCACGCGGCCGGATCGTTCGCGTCTTCGCCTTCGGGCGCCGGCACGCTGATAAACCGCGCCAGGAAGAGCCCCAGCTCGTAGAGCACCCATAACGGCACCGCGAGCATCAGTTGCGAGAGCACATCGGGCGGCGTAAAGATTGCGCCGAGCACGAACGCGCCGACGATTACGTACGAGCGGATTGACCGCAACTTCTCGAGGCTGACCACGCGCATGCGTACCAGCACCAGGACGATGATGGGCACTTCGAAGGTGAGCCCGAACGCCAGGAACATGGCCAGAACGAATGACAGGTATTTGTCGATGTCGGTCATCATTTGCACGCCGGGCGGCGTATACCCGGCGAAAAAACTGAACATCACGGGAAACACGCAGAAATACGCGAACGCCATGCCGATCATGAAAAACGCGACACTCGACACAATCACCGGCGTGACCAGCCGCTTTTCGTGCTGGTAGAGTCCGGGCGCGACGAACGCCCACGCCTGCCACAGCACATATGGCAATGCAATCAGAAACGCCGTCATCAGCGTCACCTTGAGCGGCACCAGAAAGGTGCCGGTGACGTCGGTCGCGATCATCGTCGAGCCTTGGGGCAGCGTCTTGAGCAGTGGCTCCGCCAGGATCGCGTAGATCTCCTTGGCCCAAGGAAAGAGCACCACCAGGACAATCACGATCGCGACGATCGAGCGCAAGAGACGTGTCCGCAGCTCGAACAAGTGCGACAGGAATGACTCCTGCGCAGCGGTGTCGGACGTCGGTTCAGTCATCGATAGCGGCTTCGAAGCGTCGCTTCAAATTCGCTCGAAACCCGGCAGCGACGGCTGGCGCGCCAGGTGTGTTGACGGCACTTCCGCCGCAGCCACGGCGGGCTCCTCGCCGATCGCCGGCGCGCCGGTCGGCGGAGCGGCACTAGGCTCAGAAGCACGAGTGGAATCCAGCGCGCCGCTGTTCAACTGGTCTTCCACGTTGCGCACCCCGCTCTGCACACCTTGTGCGGCCGAGGCGACTGACGACTTGAAGTCGTGCGCGGCGGTTTGCACCTGCTGCTGCAGCTTGCGCAACTCGTCGAGCTCCACTTCGCGGCTGATGTCGGCCTTCACATCGCTGACGTAGCGCTGTAGCCGCCCGAAGAGGTGCCCCATCGTGCGCGCCGCTTTCGGCAGACGCTCTGGGCCGATAACGATCAGCGCTACAACGGCGATGACGACAAGCTCGGAAAATCCGATGTCAAACATATGGAGGGGAAGCCGCCGGCGCGCCAAGTGCAGGCACGCCACCGTTACCGGGGCGCTTTAGGGAACGCCGGCCGACTTGCGCTTAATTCGTGATCGCGAGCCGAATCAGGACGACTTGGTCGTCGTTTCCTTCCGGACTTCGGCGTCGATGGTCCGGGGCGGAATTTGCTGCGCGGGCGCGGCCTCGCCGCCCGAGGAGGTAACCGGATTACCGTCGGCGTCGGTCTTCATGCCGTCCTTGAAGCCTTTGACCGCGCCACCCAAGTCCTTGCCGATGTTGGTCAGTTTCTTCGTGCCAAAAATCAGCACGACGACCAGCAGTACGATCAGCCAATGCCAAATGCTCAAGCCACCCATAATTTAAGTCTCCTTCCGTGGGAGCATCCGGCCCAAAGAGTCTGGGCCGCCAATCACATGGATATGCAGATGTTGGACTTCTTGGAGGGCGACGCGGCCGGTATTGATGATGGTACGAAAGCCGTCCTGTGCACCCTGCTTACGCGCGAGCTCCGGCGCCATCGCGAGCATTTTACCGAGCACCGGGGAGTCGTCCATCGTGGCGTCGTACAACGTGGTGATGTGTTTTTTGGGAATGATCAGCACGTGGACCGGCGCGACTGGCTGGATATCGTTAAACGCCAAAACTTGATCATCTTCATAGACTTGCTTGCAGGGAATTTCTCCTCGCACGATCTTGCAGAAGATACAGTTGGATTCGGTAGCGGTCATCGTCCTTGGTACCGCGCAGCCTTTTCAGCATGACCCGACGTGCCTTCGCGCCGGGCGAGTTCATCCAAAACGTCCGCGGGGCCCAAGCCGTGCCGTACCAGAAGTACCAGGCAATGGAACCATAAGTCCGCGATTTCGCTCGCCACGCGAAGTTTAGCACCGTCGCGATTTTCGTCGTGCGCCGCGTTCATTGCGGCCATTACGGTTTCAGTCGCCTCCTCGCCAATCTTTTTCAGGATGGCGTCGTCACCCTTGGCAAACAGCGATGCAACATACGACGACGCCGGATCGGCGTTCTTGCGCGATGCGATCGTCGCCGCGATCCGCGCCAGCACGTCCCCGGGGAAGGCGCCGTCAGCCATCACCGTAGATCGCTTGCGGATCTTTGAGGATAGGCTCCACGTCGTGCCATCGGTCGTTGTCGAGTTTGCGGAAAAAACAGCTCTCGCGGCCAGTATGACAGGCGATGCCGCCAGTCTGCTCCACGAGCAGAAGAATGGCATCGCCGTCGCAATCGAGGCGGATTTCGCGCACGCGCTGGACATGGCCCGACGTTTCGCCTTTCATCCAGATTTTGGACCGCGAGCGCGACCAATAGTGCGCAGCGCCGGTTTCCGCGGTGCGCGCGAGCGCTTCGCGATTGACCCAGGCGAGCGTGAGCACGCGCAGCGATGCCGAGTCCTGGGCGATCGCCGGCGCGAGCCCATCGGCATTCCAGAGAACTTGATCGAGCCAATTCATGTTGTTGGACCGGTCACGCTGACCGGGCCGCCTCTTTGTACAGTATCGCAAAGGCAGGGCTCGCGCGTCGGCGTCCACGCCCGATTCGCGATTGCTCGCATCCCCGCAAGCGGGGCCCCCGGATCAAAGCTCACGTGCGTACCTCAATGCCAGCCGCGGCCATCGCGGCTTTGGCCTGGCCGACCGTGTACTCGCCGTAATGAAAGATGCTGGCCGCGAGCACCGCATCCGCCCCGCCGATCTTGATGCCGTCGACGAGATCGTTGAGCGAACCGACTCCGCCGGAAGCTATCACCGGCACGTCGACGGCCTCGACCACCGCCCGCGTCAGCCGCAGGTCGAAGCCGGTCCTGATGCCATCGCGATCCATGCTTGTCAACAAGAGCTCGCCAGCGCCGAGCGCCACCACTTCGGCTGCCCACTCGACCACGTCGATTCCCGTGGCCGTCCGTCCGCCGTGGATGTACACCTGCCAGCGATCAACCGCGCACTTCTTGGCATCGATCGCGGCCACGATGCACTGCGCGCCGAAACGCGCTGACGCTTCGGCAAAGAGATCCGGGTTGTTCACGCCACCCGTATTGATGCTGACCTTATCGGCACCCGCGTTGAGCAAAACGCGGATGTCGTCGACACAAACGACGCCACCGCCCACGGTCAACGGAATGAAGACCTGCGATGCGACGGCTTCGATCATCGCGCAAAGGAGGCCGCGCTGCTCGACGCTGGCGCGTATATCGAGAAACGCAATTTCGTCGGCGCCCTGCTCGTCGTAACGCCGGGCGACCTCCACCGGATCACCGGCGTCCCGCAAGTTTACGAAATTGACGCCTTTGACGACACGCCCTTCGGCGATGTCCAGGCAGGGAATGATACGTTTGGCAAGGCCCATGATGGCGTTAGCCCAAAGCGGAAAATGGTGCATCCTCGGCCGCTTCCGCGTCGGCTGAGAGAAGCGGGCCGACCGCCAAGGCATGCCGGTCGTCAGCCGCCCCTGGCCGCCCTCAGCGCTGCCTTGAAGTCAAGCGTTCCTTCGTAGATCGCGCGGCCGGCGATGGCACCGGCAATGCCGTCGACCTCGTGCTGCGCGAGTCGCCTGATGTCGTCGATGCTCGACAACCCCCCCGAGGCAATGACCGGCAGCTTGATTTCGCGTGCGAGCTTGACCGTCGCCTCGACGTTGACGCCGCTCAGCATGCCGTCGCGACCGATGTCGGTGTAGATGAATGCTTCGACTCCGTAATCTTCGAATTTCCGCGCCAGGTCGACGACGTCGTGACCGGTCATCTTCGACCAGCCGTCGGTTGCCACTTTGCCGTCCCGTGCATCGAGCCCGACTATGATGTGGCCGGGAAATGCCGAGCACGCGTCGTGCAGAAAACCGGGGTTCTTGACTGCCGCAGTGCCGATCACGACGTACGTGATGCCGTCGTCCAGGTACCGTTCAATCGTGTCGAGATCGCGAATGCCGCCTCCCAACTGCACAGGAATTTCCTCGCCGATGACGCTGACGATTTCGCGAATCACGAGTTCGTTCTTCGGCTTTCCAGCGACGGCACCGTTCAGGTCGACCAGATGCAAGCGTTCAGCACCCTGTTCCAGCCAATGCTGCGCCATCGCCGCGGGATCTTCGGAAAAGATCGTGACCGACTGCATATCGCCTTGCCTCAAGCGAACACAATGGCTGTCCTTGATGTCAATCGCGGGGATGATCTGCATGGCGGCAGCAGAGTAGCTGCGGGCTGAAGCGACGAAACGGCGGGAAAGTTACCTTGGCGGGGGCAGTTTACCCCGGCAGTTACCTATTTAGGCGGACCCGTCCCAGGCGACGAAGTTGGCAAGCAGTTGCAGCCCGGCGCGCTGACTCTTTTCCGGATGAAACTGCGTCGCAAAGATATTAGCCCGCGCAATC
>JBPCLS010000051.1:0-4705 GCA_051003055.1 Casimicrobiaceae bacterium | reverse complement strand
GAGTCGAGGCATATTGCGTGCGGCGCCGCGGTGGGAGTAATCTCAGCGCACCGTCCGCGCAACACGCGGGCCGCGAGGAGAGATGCGATGCTCGTCAGCGAAATTCTGCGGATCAAGGGTACGACACTCTTTACGACGACGCCCGAGAGTGCCGTCAACGACGTCGTTCGCGTCATGGCCGAACACGACATCGGCTCGCTGGTGGTGATGGACCACGGGCGACTTGCCGGCATGCTGACGTTTCGCGAAGTGCTTGGTGCCCTCGCCAAACGCGACGGGGCGCTGGGTGACCTCCGGATCGAGGACATTTACGAGCGCGATCCGCTTACCGTCGCGCCCACCCTCGATGTGAAGGAACTCCGGCGCATGATGCTCGAGCGTCACGCGCGCTACGTGCCCGTCATGGATGGCACGACGCTGCAAGGTGTGGTTTCGTTTCACGACGTCGCCAAGGCCGTGTACGAAGAGCAGAACTTCGAAAACCGGATGCTCAGAAGTTACATTGGAAGCTCGACGGATGAGGAGCAGTAGCGTCATCGCAATAATCTGACGAGTTAGGCGCCCAGTAAAAAGACCGCCGGCCGCTTGTCGAGTGGCGGCACCGATTCCTTCCGCCACGCCGCGATCGTGCGCCGCGCAACCCACTCGCTTTCCAGCGTCAAATCGGCGGCGATGCAGAATTGCGTCTCGCGCCGGCAGTAGGTCAGCACCGCGGCGATCATCGCCGCGGTGCGATAGGGCGTTTCGATAAAAAGCTGCGTCGCACCCGATTGCGTCGCGATATCGTCGAGTGCGCGCAAGCGCTGCGCGCGCGCTTCGGTCTTGATCGGCAGATACCCGTGAAACGCGAAGGTCTGTCCATTCATGCCGGAGGCCATCAATGCCAGCAGCAATGCCGACGGTCCGACGAGAGGTGCAAGCCGGATTCCCGCCGCATGCGCCGCGGCGACCAATGCGGCACCTGGGTCAGCCACGCCGGGGCAACCGGCGTCGGACAATAAGCCGATGTCCTGCCCCGCGAACGCCGGTGCGAGCAACGACTTAAGATGCGCGGGCGAGGGCGCTTGGCCCAACTCGCGAATGTCCAGCGCGGCGATGGCGTGCGGCGGCGAGAGTGACTTGATGAACGCGCGCGCGGCTTTCGGAGTTTCCACGACCCAATGGTCGAGCCGGCGCGCCGTTTCGATCGTGCGCAACGGTAAAACCTCCGGCGGCGCGACGACGCCCAGAAGATTGGGCACGAGGTAAAGGATACCGTTCACAGCGGGGCGTCACGCGCGAAACCGGAATTGCGGAGCAACACGTCCACGCCTTCGGCGCGCAAGAGATCGGTGAGGGCGATGAGCGGCAGTCCGATCAGAGCGGTGGGATCGTCGCTCGTGATTTTCTCGAACAACGCGATACCCAGCGCTTCGGACCGTACCGAGCCGGCGCAATCGAACGGCCGCTCGCGGTCGACATACGCGACGATCTCGTCGCGGGTCAGACGTCGAAATGTGCTGGTGACGTCGACCAGTCTGCGACCGCAATGACCGCTTGCGGAGTCGACGAGCGCCAACGCGGTGTGGAATACGACGGTCTGTTCCGACATCTGGGTGAGTTGCGCGATGGCCCGTTCACGCGTAACGGGTTTCCCGAGCGGCGCACCTGCGCAATTGGCGATCTGGTCGCACCCGATGACGAGAGCGTTGTGATAGGCCGCGGCAACCGCGCGCGCTTTGGCCTCCGCCAAGCGCAGTGCAGCCGTGGCCAGCGACTCCCCTGCGACTATTTCTTCGTCGATGTCCGGGGCGGCGACTTCGAACGGGAACCCCAAGCGCTCGAGCAATGTCCGCCGGTAGGGCGACGATGATCCCAGAACGAGGACGCGCTGTGCGTTATCTGTTGTTTTAACGGACATTTTTGACAGAGTTGCCGGATCGGGCTATTATCTCTTGTTTACCTCGCTGCCCCAATCCCATAGCAAGTGTCGAATTGTTGAATGCGTGCGGCAGCGCATTCGAAAGCCGAATCCTCTGCGCGAGAAGCGACGTGCAATTCAGTGCGCACCGATTGGCCCGTGAGCGGCGTTCGCTTGCCGGAACGTTCGATCCTGCGACGTCGACGCGGCTCGAGGATCGTCTCGCTGAGCGGTCCTCCGCTACCGGCATCGCGTGGAACATTACCGGAACAACAGACGCGATGGGAAGGCCAGCGCTGGCAATCGAGGTGTCCGGTGTAGTTCCACTCGAATGTCAGCGCTGCCTGAAGCCGCTCGCCTGGACAGTGAGCCAGAAGACGGTCGTGGCATTGGCCGGCAGCGAGGGCGAGGCGGATGCGTTGGACGCGGAAGCCGACGGCGAGGTCGTGTTGGCCGCAGGACCGCTCGACCCGATTGAATTGGTCGAAGACGAACTGCTTCTGAGCTTGCCTTACGCTCCGACGCACGCGGAGGGCGAGTGCATGGCTCCTTTGGTCCAGGCACCGGTCTAAGCTCGGTACGCATAACCAGATTCGGGTCAATCGCTAGAGCGGCAGTGCGAAGCGGAGGCCGAACAACAGTTGACGAGGAGAAACACATGGCTGTCCAGCAGAACAAAAAATCACCGTCGAAACGCGACATGCGTCGCGCCCACGACTTCCTGCCCACTCCGGCTCTCGCGGTCGAACCGGTGAGCGGAGAAGTGCATTTGCGGCACCACTTAAGCCCTAGCGGGTATTACCGCGGCAAAAAAGTGGTCAAGTCCAAGACCGACGAGTAACGCGTCCAAGCTATAAGACGGCCGAAGGATGACGGCATGAAGATCGCGTCTTTGGCGCCGCGCTGCAGGACGTTGCCGCCGGCCGCTCTCACCCCGCCTTGAGCGGGGACGTACGTTGACCGAAAGCCATGATCGTCACCGTCGCTGTTGACGCAATGGGCGGCGACCACGGTCCCGCCGTCACCGTTCCGGCGTCGCTCAGCTTTTTGGAAGAGACTCCGGAGGCTCGGGTCGTCCTCGTCGGACTCGACGCGCCGTTGCGCGCAGCGCTCGCCAAGTCAAGATCACCGGCGCGAGAACGACTAACGGTGCATCCTGCGACGGAAATCGTCGCGATGGACGAACCACCCGCGGAGGCGCTGCGCAGGAAAAAAGATTCGTCAATGCGCGTCGCGATCAATCTCGTTCATCGCGGTTCCGCGCAAGCGTGTGTGTCAGCCGGCAATACCGGCGCACTGATGGCGATCGCGCGCTTTGTGCTGAAGACACTCCCCGGTATCGATCGGCCGGCGATCGCGTCGCAATTACCGACCAGGCAGGGCGTGGTGACCGTTCTTGACCTGGGTGCGAACGTCAACTGCACGCCGCGACAACTCGTACAGTTCGCGGTAATGGGCAGTGCGCTGGCCGCGGCCATCGATGGCGTCGAACGTCCTTCGGTTGGGCTTTTGAACATTGGCGAAGAGGACATCAAGGGTAACGACGTCGTCAAGCAAACGAGCGAACTCCTGAAACGTTCCGGTCTCAACTTTTACGGTAACGTCGAGGGCGACGATATTTTCAAAGGAACGACCGAAGTAGTCGTCTGTGACGGTTTTGTCGGCAATGTCGCGCTAAAAGCCGCCGAGGGTCTGGCGGGCATGATGTACGAATTCCTCAAAGTCGAGTTCATGCGCAACCCACTCGCCAAGCTCGCAGCGCTCATCACCTATCCGATGCTGGCGTCGTTCAAGCGCCGCGTCGATCCGCGGCGCCACAATGGCGCGACCCTTGTCGGATTGAAGGGCATCGTCGTGAAAAGCCACGGCAGTGCCGACGCACTGGCGTTCCACTACGCGTTGCGCAAAGCGCACGCCGAAGCCACACACGGCGTGCTCGACCGCATTGCGCAGCGCATTGCGGAGGTTCCCGCGTTTGTGTCCGACGGCGCTTCCGCTCCCGCCGCAGTTGCCGCTTCGCATGTATAGCCGCATCGCCGGCACCGGCCGGTATTTGCCGGCCACCGTGCTCACCAACGACGAGCTGTCGCAACGAGTCGATACGAGCGACGAATGGATTCGCGCGCGGACGGGCATTCGGCAGCGGCACGTCGCGGCCGTCGACGAGGTGACGTCCGATCTCGCTTTACCCGCTGCGCGCGAGGCACTCGCGGCGGCGGGCATCGCCGCGGCCGACATCGATCTGATCATCGTCGCAACGACAACGCCCGACATGATTTTTCCGTCGACTGCGTGCATCCTGCAGGCGAAGCTCGGCGCCGGCACTGGGCCGGCGTTCGATGTGCAGGCGGTGTGCTCGGGATTTGTTTACGGGGTTGCGCTGGCGGATCGCATGATCGCAGGCGGCGCGGCCAGGAATGCGTTGGTGGTCGGCGCGGAAATCTACTCGCGCATTCTCGACTGGACCGATCGTCGCACGTGCGTCTTGTTCGGTGACGGCGCCGGTGCGGTGGTGCTGGTGCCCGCGACTTCGCCGGGTATCCTGTCCGCGCATTTGCACGCGGATGGCCGCTACCGCGACATTCTGTGTGTCCCTGGGCAGGTCAGCGACGGCGCGGTGACGGGAACCCCGTACGTGCAAATGGAAGGCGGTGCGGTATTCAAGCTCGGGGTCAAGGTCATGGCCGAAGTCGCGGAGGAGGCGTTGCGCGCGAACGGGATGGTGGCCAGTGAGATCGACTGGCTGATCCCGCATCAGGCGAACATCCGGATCATGGACGCCGCGGCGCAGAGACTTGGTTTGCC
>JBPCLS010000050.1:0-3168 GCA_051003055.1 Casimicrobiaceae bacterium | reverse complement strand
CGGCGTACCTTCATCCCGGCGTGGTAACGGTCGCGTTCATCCATGTTGATGTCCTGGCGAGCGGCCATCGGCCGCGCGTGATTGCGGTTAGGTTTGGAGGCCGCAAGGCCGTTACAGAAAATCCAGTAACGCTGCGGTGAAATCGCGCGCGGCTTCGATGTTGGAAAGATGCGCGGCGGGCAATTCGACGTAGCGCGCGCCTTCGATGCGATCGGCAATGAAACGGCCATCCGCCGGCGGTGTTGCGGGATCATGCGTGCCCGCTATCACCAAGGTCGGCGCGCTGATGCCGGCAATCGCTTCGCGCTGATCCATATCGCGTATCGCCGCGCAACATGCGATGTAGCCATCGGCGGGGGTGGTCATCACCATTTGCCGGACCGAGGCCGCGATGTGCGGCGATCGCGCGAGAAAGGCCGGCGTAAACCAGCGCGCGAGCACGGACTCCACGATCGCTGCCATGCCGCCGCCACGAACCTGTTCGATCCGCCCGTTCCAGAGGTCGGCAGGGGCCATGTGCGCGGCGGTGTTGCACAGCGCAAGGCGGAAGACACGGGTCGGAGCATGGATCGCCAGCCACATGCCGGTCATGCCGCCCAGCGACAACCCGCAGAAATGCGCGCTCTCGATGGCCAGGCGATCGAGCAGCGCGACGACGTCGCGCCCTAGGCGCTCGATTGAATACGAGCCTGGCGTCACCGACGACTCGCCATGGCCGCGGGTGTCGTAGCGCAGCACGCGAAAGCCGCGGGAAAGTCCCGCCATCTGCGGCTCCCACATCGACAGATTCGTGCCGAGCGAGTTGGACAGCACGAGGACGGGCGCATCGGCTGCGCCGTCCATGCGATACCGCAGCCTCCCACCATCCACGTCGACAAAGTGCGCGGTCATGAACGGTCGGCAGTGAGGACGCGCGCGATCAATGCCTGCGCCTGGCCGGTGTAGTTGCGCGGATCGAGGAGCCGATCGAGGTCGGCGGCGGTCAGATACAACTGCACTTCCGGATCGGCACCGAGCACATGGCGCAGCGATTTCTTCTGTTCTATGCTCAAGCGGCATGCCCGCTCGACAAGGTCGTGCGCACCCAGCTTGCCCATTTTTTGGGCGAGCGCCATCGCCACGGCTTCCGCGAGTACGAGTCCTCCGGTAAGTTCGAGGTTGTGCATCATGCGCGCCGCGTCGATTTCGAGGCCTTCGATCGTCTGCACGGTGTGCGCGAGCGCACCCGCTGCCAGCAGGCAGATCTCGGGCAGCGTTTCCCATTCGGCATGCCACCCGCCGAGTCCGCGCTCATGCTCCTGCACCATCGCCAAGAGCATCGTTGCGACGAGCCCTGGCACCCGCGTCGCGGCGGCGAGCACGGCCGCGGCGCTTACCGGATTGCGCTTGTGCGGCATCGTCGAAGACCCGCCGCGCCCAGGCTCGGCAGGTTCGAACGCTTCGGCCACCTCGGTTTGCATGAGCAACGACACGTCGCGCGCGACCTTGCCGAGCGTCCCGACCAGAAGACCCAACGTCGTTGCAACCTCGGCCACGCGGTCGCGGTGCGCGTGCCAGGGAAGCTCCGGCAAGGCAAGGCGCAGTTCCTCGGCCAGCGCGGCAGCGACGCTTAAGCCCCTGTCGCCGAGCGCGGCAAGCGTCCCGGACGCGCCGCCGAATTGAACGACCGCGAGCCGCGGGTACATCTCGCGTATGCGGCCGCGATGCCGATCGATCGCTGAGAGCCAGCCTGCCGCTTTCAATCCGAACGTTATCGGTGTCGCCTGTTGCAGCAACGTCCGGCCGGCGAGCAATGTATCCGCATGCTGTTGCATCAGCGCCGTCAAGGCGGGCGACAACCGCGTGAGATCATTTTCGATGACGTGCAGCGCCCTCATGAGTTGCAGAACGAGTCCGGTATCCATGACGTCCTGACTGGTCGCCCCCCAGTGCACGAAGCGAGCGGCATCCGCATCCTCTGCCGCGACTCGCGTGGTAAGCGCCTGGACGAGCGGAATCGCCGGGTTGCCGGCTTCGCGCGTCGCGCGGGCGATGGTGCCAAGATCGTAGAGTGTTGCGTCGCACTGCTTCGCGATCGCAGGCGCGGCCGACGCGGGGATCAGCGCGACGCGTACCTGCGCGACGGCAAGCGCTCGTTCGAAATCCAGCATCGCCTGCACTCGCGCGCGGTCGCAGAAAATCGCTTGCATCGCCGCGGTAGTGAATAGCGCGCCGGTGAGACGCTGTGACGCGAGCTCACCCGAAAGGTGCGGCTTCATCGCGTGACTTAGAAAAATCAACAGTCGAAGAAGACCGTCTCATCCGCGCCCTGCAGGATAACGTTCCACGTCAACGCGGAAGCATCGGCACCAGACTGTTTCGCGATCAACGTTGCGCGCCGGTCGGCGGGGACCAGCGCGAGCACCGCGTCGCTGGCATTGGCGGGATTGTCCGGAAAATAGATGCGGCTGATGAGGCGTTTCGAGAGGCCGCGCATGAAGATCGAAACCATCAGATGCGGCGCCTGCATTGTCGCGCCGGAGCCAGGCACGCTACCGGGCTTGATCGTCGTAAAGCGGAAGCCGCCTTGCGCATCGGTGGGAATCCTTCCGAAGCCGCGGAAAGCCGCGGCGACCGGTTTGTCTTGCGTATCGTCCGGATGCGCATATTTACCCTGCGCGTTGGCTTGCCAGATCTCGACCACCGCGTCGCTTACCGGTTTGCCGTCGCCATCGACTATGCGGCCCTCGACGGTGATGCGCTCGCCGGCCACAAAGGGCGGCGCGATATCGGTCGTCGTGAGCCACGCAAAGCCGATCGAGACGAAGGGTCCGACCGTCTGCGAGGACGTCGTCAACAGACTCATGTCATCTCTCCATCGGCGTTGCGTCGCGACCGTTCAATACGATGTCGAAGCGATAGCCGAGCGCGCACTCGGGTACGGTCGTTTCCCAGTCGAAAGAGGAAACCAGACGCGCGCGCGCCTTTTCGTCGGGCACACTCGTGTACATGGGGTCGTACGCCAGCAGCGGATCGCCGGGGAAATACATCTGGGTGACCAGCCGCTGCATGAAGCCTTGGCCGAACAGTGAAAAGTGCAGGTGCGGCGGCCGCCAGGCGTTGAAGTGATTGCGCCATGGATACGCGCCCGGCTTGATCGTGACGAAACGGTAGTGACCCTGCGCATCG
>JBPCLS010000049.1:0-4041 GCA_051003055.1 Casimicrobiaceae bacterium | reverse complement strand
CTACTCCACCCGCCGGATTGTGGCGCATTGGGCAGAGCGTGCGTCACGCCAAGTTCGGGATCGGCGTCATTATCGACGCGGAGGGTGGCGGCGCAGACGCCCGCGTCCACGTCAATTTCCGCGACGGCGGCTTGAAGTGGCTCGCGCTCGATTACGCCAAGCTCGAAGCGGCTTGACTTTGCGCCGGATCAACCTCCGGCGCCAGTGGTTACCGCACGCGACGTTAGTGGAGCGAGAGTCTCGCCCGCATGGAATACGTCACGGTAACTGACAAAATCGGAGATGTGCAAGATGGCGGTGAAAAACAGAAGATAAGGCAGCAACAACGCCGGCACCAGCACCGCGGCGAGCGTTGGCGGAAGAATCAGGATGGCGACTCCCAGAAAAACTCCCGGCAGCACACCACCAAAAAGAAACACGGTGAGCGCGTACACGATCAGCGGCTTCCAGTTGGCGAGCGATGCTTTGAGGCTCGCCGCCAACGCGGCGCCCGGTTTCGCATCCTGAAACACGACGAGCGCCGGTGCCCACCAGGTGGCCATGAGCACAGGCGTCATCAGCAATGCGGAAAAGAGCATCCCGCGCTGGAGCACGGAATCGGCGAACGCCGCGGCGATTTCCTCGTCGCTCATTCGCGCGTCCGACGTCACGAATGCGACGAGCTTGCCCCCGTCCACGAGGGCCGAGCCGTACATCGCGATCGTCGCACCCACAAGGAAGAAGACGCCAATGGGCAACAGCGCCATGAGATTCGCGCGAAAGCCCTGGAACAACTGGCCGAACGAAGGCGTGCCGCCGCGCTCCTGCGTCCATGCGGCGGCCAGCAGGCCCACGGCAAAGACAGGTTTGGCGATCGACAACAGCACGGGCCCAAGGAACGGGACGAGGCGCACCAGAATCATCAGCACGAAATACGCGAGCAACAATAGGGTCCAGGACAGTCGCGCGCGCATGAACATCGTGAACGCGCGGTGCAGCCACACGCTGCCCTGCCGCGCATCGTAGCGCGTGAACAGGAAATCGCTGGGGATGTCGCTCATGCTTAAGGTAGTGGCGGAGCGCTTAAGGAAGGCGCGCTGGCCTGCCCACCCGATCGCGCAGGACGCATTCGAAGTGTGCGGGGTCGTGCGCATGCGTCAGCTCACCCAGCCGCGGCAAATGCAGATCGTATAGCCGCGACAGCCAGAAGCGCAGCGCCGCAGCGCGCGACAATGCGGGCCACGCGACGCGCTCGTCGGCGTTGAGCGGGCGAACGCGCTCGTAGGCGTTGACCATGGCAGCTACGCAATCGGGATCGACGGCGCCGGTGCCGTCGGGAACGCACCAATCGTTGACGGTGATTGCGAGGTCATAGGCAAAGTAGTCGGTTGCCGCAAAACCGAAGTCGATGATACCGGCGACGCGGTCGCCGGCGAACAGCACGTTATCGGCGAAAAGATCGCCGTGAATCGCTCCGCGCGGCAGCTTTCCGCGCCCGTAACCGGTCTGAAACTTGATCTCGCCATCGAGCAGCGCCGCCTGCGCCGGGCTCAAGAATGAGCGTACGGCACGCGCCGCCTGCCGCCACCACGCCGGTCCGCGCCGGTTGGTGAGGCGCATCCGGTAGGACTGCGACGCAACGTGCAGACGCGCCAGCGCATCACCGACCGCCGCGCATTGCGCAGCGGTCGCTCCACCGGAAGGAGCGCCGTCGATGCGTTCGACCAGTCCCGCAGGTTTGCCGTTCAACACCGAAAATAGCGCGCCGGTGCGATCGGGTATCGGCGCCGGAACTGCGACGTTCGCCTTGGCAAGATGCGCCATGAGATTCAAATAGAAAGGAAGTTCCGTCGCAGGCAGACGCTCGAACAACGTCAGCACGTAACGGCCGTTGCCCGTCGTGACGAAATAATTCGTGTTCTCGATGCCGGCGGCAATGGGCGCAAGGTCGGTCAACCCACCCACGGTATAGCGGGCGAGCCACGCGTCCAATTCTTCTGCGGTTACCGTCGTGTAAACGGACATGCTGGGTTCCGGTACGCGCTACTTCGAGTCGCACCGGACGTCGGGTGCTCCTACTTCAGTTCACCACGAAAACAAGAGCCACATCGGCACCTTGAGACCCGACGGCAGCGAATCGTAGCGTATGTATGTCTGGCCGTTGGCGTCGGGCACAAGGAAGTAGGACCGCCCGGTGAGCGGGGTCACGCGGAGATAGCGCAATTCGCCGTTGATGCGAACTTCTTCGACCGTTTCGGTTTCCCGCCGGATGATCGTGACCTGTGGCTCGAGCTCCGGGTCGCCTGCCAGGTCGCGTAACGGCGGCGGTAAGGTCGGCGGCGGAAGCTTCGGCGGCGTTACCGGTTGCGCGAAGGTCATGCTTGCGTGCGCGAGCAGTGCAGCGAACAACGCGGGTGCTAACCTGACGCGAAATGAACCGCTCGACATCGTTTGATTCTATCAAGCCGCGCATCGGCGCGGTGTCATCCGAACTCCTACAGGTTCAGCATTTTTTCGCGCTCGGCGCGCGTCGGCTGAAAACCTCGGCCCTCGTAGAATTTGAAGATCGCCTCGACGATCGCCGCAGGTTCTTCGATGATCTGGACCAGGTTCATATCGAGGGCGCCGATCATGCCTTCGCCCACCAGCTTGTCTTCGAGCCAGTCAAGGAGACCTTTCCAAAAATCGCCGCCGACCAGAATGATCGGAATCTTGCGGCTCTTGCCGGTCTGCACGAGCGTCAATACTTCGGTCAGTTCGTCGAGCGTGCCAAAGCCGCCGGGCAAAATCACATAGGCCGAGGCGAGGCGCAGGAAGGTCATCTTGCGCGCGAAAAAATAGCGAAAATCAATCGAGACGTCTTGGAACTCGTTGCCGCCCTGCTCGAAGGGCAGCATGATGTTGAGTCCGATGGCGGGAGAGGCGCCCCGATGCGCGCCTTTGTTCGCAGCTTCCATCAATCCCGGGCCGCCACCCGAGATGACGGCGAAGCCCGCGTCGGACAATAGGCGAGCAATGCTCTCCGCTTTGTCGAAGTAGGCGTGCCCGGGCTTCATGCGAGCGGAGCCGAACATGCTGACCGCAGGCCGCACGCCGGCGAGGCGTTCGGTCGCGATAGCGAACTCTGCCATAATCCCCAGCACCCGCCACGCTTCCTGACCGTTGGTCGTGTACAGCGCCTGCGGATCAATGAGTTCCGGAATTTTGTGGGTCTGACGCATGCCGACACTCGTGCTGGTGGACGGGTCTTCGTACCTGTATCGCGCGTTTCACGCATTGCCCGATCTGCGCACGTCGAAAGCCGAGCCGACGGGCGCGCTGCGCGGGGTGCTCTCGATGTTGCGCCGAATGGTCGCAGACGGCAAGCCGGATTACTTCGCCGTCGTGTTCGACGCGCCGGGCAAAACGTTTCGCAACGATTGGTTCGGCGACTACAAAGCCAACCGGCCGGCGATGCCGGACGATCTTGCGGCGCAGATCGAACCGCTGCATGCGCTGGTGCGGGCGCACGGCTGGCCGCTGCTGGTACTCCAGGGCGTGGATGCCGATTCCCCCCTCCCCACGCTCGCGCTGCAGGCTGCTGCGCAGGGCATCGACACGATCGTCTCGACATCCGACAAGGATCTCGCGCAACTGGTCGGCCCGCGCATCACGCTCGTCAATACGATGAGCAACGAGATCCTCCATGAGGCGGGCGTGCTCGCGAAGTTTGGCGTGCGCGCGGAGCAGATCCTGGACCTGCTGACATTGACAGGTGACGCGGTCGACAACGTGCCGGGAGTGCCTAAGGTCGGCGTCAAGACCGCCGCGAAATGGCTGACGCAGTACGGGACCCTCGACAACCTGACCGCGCATGCGGACGAGATTCCCGGCGTCGTTGGCGAACATCTGCGCGCGACGTTGGCCTGGCTACCGCAGGGAAGAAATCTACTCACGGTCAAGACGGATTGCGAGTTGCCGATGCGCCCGCCGGACTTGCTGATAACGCCATCCGACGCAACTGCGCTGCGTTCGTTGTACGAGCGCTTCAAATTCAAGGCCTGGTTGCCTGCGTTGGGGGTC
>JBPCLS010000048.1:0-20533 GCA_051003055.1 Casimicrobiaceae bacterium | reverse complement strand
TCAATAGCCAAGCCGGCCTGTTTCGGTTCCCGAACGGGGCGACACTCGAAGTAAATCAGCTGGAAGGCGTCGGCGACTATGCCAAGTATCAGGGGCGCTCGTTCACGTTGTTACTTATCGACGAAAGCGGACAGTGGGCGACGCCGGAATTGCTCGATAAGCTACGGTCGAATCTGCGCGGACCCAAAGCGATGCCGATCCGTTGCGCAATTGTCGGCAACCCCTGCGACGTCGGCCACCAATGGTTAGCGAAACGGTACGTGTTCAAGTCCGCGCCGTGGGTGCCGTTCCTGGAGGCGCAAAGTGGCCGGCGGTTCGTGTATGCGCCCAGCCCGTTTTGCGATAACCCGTTCATCGACCAAGCGGAATATCGGCGCCAGTTGGAAGCCTCCTGTCCGTCCGATCCTGAATTGTTGCGGGCATGGCTTGAAGGCGATTGGTCGGTCGCGCGCGGCGCTTATTTCGGCATGTGCTTGGACGAGACGCGCAACGCGGTCGACCCCTGGCAAAAGATTCCGCACCATTACGGCGAGCGCTGGGAAACGTACCTAACGCACGACTACGGCAGCAGTGCGCCAAGTGTGACCTACGTCATCGCGAAAAGCCCCGGCGCTACCGGCCCCGACGGCCGCTTCTATCCGCGCGATTCGTTGGTGCTGGTCGACGAGCTGGCGACGTGCGAACCCGGCAATCTCAACAAGGGCATGGGCTACGTGGTGCCGACGCTTGCGGAACGCATCAAGGATATGTGTGCGCATTGGGACGTACGCGCGCGCGGCTGCGCGGACGACGCCATCTTCGCGAAGGGTGGCCACGCCGCTGGCAGCATTGCCGACGAGTTTGCGCGCGCTGGTGTGCGCTTCATTCCCGCGCAAAAGGCCGACCGGTTGACCGGTTGGACGAAGATGAAGCGCTTGCTCGCCGACGCCGGCAAACCCGACGTGCCCGGCTTATACATCGTGCGCAACGCGGAATATTTCTGGGCGACCGTGCCTTTTTTAGCCCGCGACCCGAAGAAAGTGGAAGACGTTGATAGCCGCGGGCCCGACCACGCCGGCGACGCTGTTCGCTATGGATGCCTCTACAAACGGTATATCGCGATGCAGGAGGATATGAATTCCTGACAACTGAACCGAGCCCGGCGGTTCCCTGGGCAAATAATGAGGAGCTTTCAATGAAGCGCAACCATGTACAGGACACCGAAACCATCACGTTCGAGACGCTTGGCCAGTCGTTTGGTTACCGCTTTCCGTCGCCGGACGGCGTGATGGATAGTCCGATGAATCGCATCGTGCAAACGGTAATTCAAGCCGTAGGTGCGTTGGATGATGCAGCACACAAGGCACACAAAGATGCGCACTTGTCACCGGCGGGGAAGGCGCAGCAAGTACAACCGAAGCGCGCGGCCGCCATGGCGGCAATCGAGGGGGCTGAGGTTCGCATTGGGGGCGAGAAGTTAAGAATCGAAGCGGCACGCACGAAGCTTTACAGTGTCCCGCAATTGGAGCCAACGGACGCGGTCGGGGCAACACTCGATGCGGAAATTCGGGCGCGCACCGGAGCGCTTGAGCAAGCGCAACGTATGGACCTGTTTGCAGGCTATCAAAGGGGCGAAAACGAGCGGGTAGTGCTCGCGCTCACGCGCGATCCGTTCGCAAATTCGGTTACCGAAATTGCGCGGGACTTGTGGAAGGCGCGGGTCGATAAAGAGAATCCGACAACCGTCCGGACTCTCGACAGCGATGCGGAAAATGTTGAGTGGGCTGCGTTCGCGGTCGCGGCATTACGCGACATTCTGGCGCGCACCAATGACGGGGTTTTCGTAGACCGCAGCGGTACGCCAGCGTTGGCGTAAGACCGGCAAATGTCGCACGCTCCTGGCCGCTAAAAACCACTGACGACACGGTATTCGATTTGATTGTTGTCCGCGGTTACCACTTCGATGCGAACTGTCCTAAACGTAATCATGGTCGGACTACCAGCGATGTCGTACGTCACGTCCTGAGAAAACGCAGGCCTTGCGAGATCATCGATATATTCTCGGTATGCTAGCCTTAAAGAGCCGCGGCTAGTTCCTTGATACAGCAATTCCGATTTGTAGGAACCAGAGCGGGGCACCATTCGCTCTTGGCGCGCGTAGGCCACGGTGGTAGACAATTGCTGTTCTAACCAAATAGCACCAGGTCTGACAGTCACGGTCTCGAATGCTCCGTCGTTATTCGCGTCGATGAAACACGCGGGGCTCTGGGGGCCAGCTATAGGATCAGCGTAAGCGAGTTTCTGGGTACAGTAGACGGTTCTGCCGTTCAATGTCACGGGTGCCAACAAGTCGCCCTGAGCGGCGACTACTCGACCAAGGTAGAACGGGGCGGCGACGCCGCCAGACAGTGTGATGGACTCGCTGGCGACGTATTTCCACTGACTAAGAACTACCCCGCCGACTGGTGCGGTCGCCCGTTCGCCGATTTGGGGTTTGATCCCTACGCGTTCGCTTGACGCTGGCGGCGGCGCTACGGAGACTGTTGCGCATCCCGCTAGTAGGCCGACAAGGAGAATTGGCAAATATGCACGCACTCGGTTGATTCCTTGTTTGTGACGTTCGGCTAACGAAGGGTGGACCGCGCAAAAGAGCGTACATGGCTTCGTTTTGATGAACAAATTCGTCTGATGAGCGGGTTCGGTGCACCACCTATCGGGAAATCAGACACTCTCATGCAGCTTTGATGAGCGGAGCGCGCGAAGCCGTAGACCGACCGCCTAGATCGGCCCAGGACGAGCGCTACGCGCGCGGGTGGGCCGCTGATACTTGGGCCCCGGCGGCGATGGCGATTGCGCACGTATGGCGCACCGCGGTTTAATGCGCGCATGGCCTTTGCCCCGCCGCTGCTTTACCCGTTTCGCTTTCGCGATCCGCGTACGGGCAAGTGGGTGCGTGCGCGCTATTAGGCTTTGGTGCGAATCTGATCTGAAAACGGCCGCGAAAGCCTGGGACAAAACCACAATGAACAACACGCGCATTGCTCTAGCCGGGATTGTGGCGGTAATTTCCCTTTCCGCCCGCGCCGAATGGACGTACCGACAGACGATTGACGAGATGACCGGGAAGCCAGTCCAAGAAGCACGCATAACCTCGGATCACTCGCTCAACCTCGACTTTCCGTACAGGGGGCCAAACTTCGGTCACCTCATCGTTCGGCAGCGTACGCCGTCGGCTCTTGACGTAATCGTTGCCATCGACAAGGGCCAAATCATCTGCGACCACTACTCAGGCTGCTCGGTCAACGTCCGCTTCGACGACGGCCCCTCGGTCAAGTTCGGCGTAACCGGCCCCGCGGACCGTTCGTCGACAGTGTTGTTCATCAACGATGCGCCGAGGTTCATTGCTTCTGCCAAGAAAGCGAAGCGTATCTTGGCGCAGCTCGTTTTGTATCAAGCCGGGAACAACGTCTTGACCTTCACAACTGTCCCCTCGCTGGCCTGGGAGACGAAGCCGCTGCCAAGGTCAAAGTCGGCTCTGGCTACGAAGCCCACGGAAGGACCTGCTAGCGGTGACGCGCCCATGTCGTTCGGAGACCAAATGAGAGTATGCAATGCTGCTGCGGCCGATCGCCGGGGAGACGAGCGCAAGGAATACATGCGGAAGTGTCTCACTAAGCGCGACGCAGCAGGCCGGTGAGCGCTGGTTGCTGCCCATGTATTTCTGTATTCCGCGGGCAACAGCGGGTGCGCCATCGCGTTCCCTATCTAACCATGCAGCGAATGACCGGCAACGGGTCGAATCGACTAACGCTTATTAGTCCACTACGTTGTAGAGCTCCCGCGTTGCGGATACGACGCCGCCGGCAATAGCCCGCACAAGGTTATGGTCGGAATCTGGCGCTGGCGTTACCGTGAAATCTGCCCAATTCGAGTGTTCGAAGTCCGCGACAAGACATCTGAGCGCCGGCAATCAACGCCGACCCTGCGCACCCTGCAATCTTCTGCAGCTCGCGGGTTAACAGGGCGTTGAGTTCCGCGCGGCGTAGCCACATCCGCATCCAGGCCTCTTTACAGCGCCTTAATGGCGGCGAGGAAATCGCTCGTGCATTGTGTCGTCTTGCCGCAGCTAGGACACACCAACAACTTGCTCTGCTGAAGCTTTGCAATGGATTCGTGCGTCGTGCGTCTGCACGCGGGACACACGATTGGCAGGGTCCCTTTGGCGTTCCAATTTCCTTCGATAGACACAGTGCACATTCTCCCTGAGGTAAGGGCCGATCTCCCTTAGACAGAGGACATCGATGACGAAGACAGTAGCTGTCGCGATTATGGTTGCCGTGGCTGTTGTCGCGGCATATTTCGCGTCCCCGTATTGGGCGATCCATCAAATGCGCAGCGCGGGGGAGGCCGGGGAGGGGGATAAGGTTGCTTCCTACGTTGATTTTCCTGCTGTCCGCGAATCGATTAAAACGCAAATGATTACCCAAATGGACAAGTCAATGAAAGATGTCGGAAAAGACAACCCATTCGCGGCATTGGGGCAAGCGTTTGCCGGCAGGATAGTAAACGGGATGGTTGATAGTTTGGTGACCCCAGAATGGCTCGCCGGTATGGTTTCGCGCGGCAAGCGCGACAAGCAAGGACCAAATCCAACCGCCCCCCCGACTGCATCTGCAACGACCTTAACCGGGAAACCTCCACGCATTCAGCAAGGCTACGAAGGATTAGACATTTTCAAGGTAACGGTTCATGACGTTGATGTCGGCGACCCAATGGTCACTTTGGTATTGGGACGCGAGGGAATCTTTAGCTGGAAACTGAAATCGATACGCATGCGTGATTTCGATATGGTCAAATAGACCGTGCGTCCGTCGCAAATTGCAACGTGGGATAGGCGTGGGACCGACTAAAACGGCGCGGAACACGCCATCTGGCGCGGAGTTTGGATTCCTATCTCTCCGCCAGATTGTCTTCTCCAAGACCGTTCACAGAGGCTCTGTAGAGTCCAAAACCAGTCGCGGGGCCAACGTTCCTCGGCCAGCGACCGTGACGATAATGCGCCACCATTCGCGTTAATTGCGACCAGATGTCGGCCCGACCCGCGACCTCGACGATGCGGCCGAGATACATGACGATGACCCGATCGGCAACGTGTGCAACAACGGAGAGGTCATGCAAGATAAAAAGGTAGGAAGGCTGAACGCCGCCTGTAATTCGACCAACAGATTGCTCGACGTACGGACCGAGAAAGCCTTCACGATCCCGCGACTCCACTTTGCTGGATTGACGCTCAAAACCGATAGATCAAGGTGACCCCAAGCCTTCGATACGAATAATCGGGAGCGTCCACGTATCCGACGGACTTGTTGTAAATCGCAGTGAACGCGATCCGCAGCTTTTCGTTGAACGGTCCTTCTGCTCGCAGCTCTGCCAGCGCAACGGGTTGCGTATTGACGTTGTCGATCGTTTCCCGCCCCGCCCCCAGCGTGCCCTGCCACATCCAGCCCGCATGGCGATTGCGAAATCCCACCGCACCGGTCCATTGGCGATAGCGCTGCGGATTGAAATACGCGCCGCCGACATCGGTTTGCCGCGATTCATACCCGCGCCAGCGCAATTGGAGATTTACGCCGTACTCGGGCAGTGCGTCGAACACGATGCGCGCCCGCCCATGAATGCGTTCGTTGCCGTCGGTGAAGGGTTGATAGCCGACGAAACCGATCACTGTCAGGCGCTCGAGCAATCGCTGTTCGGCACTCATCGCAAGGAGCCCGTAGGCGATCCCACGGTCAAGCGCGGGTCGCGTATCGACGAGGTCGGCCGCGGCAATGAGCTCCACGCCCGTTGCCGGCGCCGGCCGCACGCTCCAGGTCACGTCACCGATCAGCCGCGTGTGTCCCGCGACTTCGACCACACCCGCCTCCGCATTCACGCCCGCAAGCGTGGTGCGATCCTGCTTGCGCCACAGGCCGACGACGCCGGTGACCTCGCGACGCCACTGCGCCTGGCTGTACCAGGTGTGCTGGACCGCCACACCCGCGTGATCCAGGTACGATTCGTAGGGAGACAACGCTCCCGCCCGGATGCGCGTCGCATGAAAGCCGTCTGAATCGGCGGTGAAATCAATGTTGCCGAGAAGCGCACCGGGTTCGGCCCGAGCCATGGCTGCGCCCAGCAACCAAATGCCCAGCACCACAACCGCCTTCACTTCGTGCCCCAGGTCTTTCGCAGGCCGAGAAGCTCGGAGAAATAGCCCGCGACGCAAGCGGGTTGCAGGATGAGGCTGTAGGCGAATGCATAAACCAGAAAGCCGCCGACATTGCGGCGGACGCAAAGACCGTTGGCAGTGAACATGCGCGAACCGACGCGATACATCAGCCAGTTGATCGCCAGTGCCATCGGGAGCAACGCCAAGGTCAATGGTCCGGCGATCCAGTAGATCCCGAACAGTGCCAGCACGCACCCGGGAATGAAGAAAATGGTGTACGCGAGATCGAGCCAGGGGAACAGGATGTTCCACCAGACGAACAAGGTGGAAAGCCTGGGAGCGCGAAGGATGCGCGGGAACTGCCGGAATGCCTCGATCATGCCTCTTGCCCATCGCTGGCGCTGCCGAACGAACTGGCGGAGGGTGTCGGGAACATTGGTAAAGCAGCAGGCGTCTTCGGCGTGACCCACGCGGTAGCCGTGGACCAGAAAAGCCCAGGTCAGCACGATGTCCTCGCCGACGCAGTCACTCCATCCGCCGAGCTCCTGCAGAGTGGTGCGGTCGTATGCAGAGAACGCACCCTGGGCAACGAGTGTTCCCTGATAGAGCGATTGGACGCGTTTGATCGCCGAGATGCCGTGGAAGTAGTCCCACTCCTGCGCCTTGGTAACCCAATTTTTGCGCGAATTGCGCACCAACATCGTGCCCGCCACGGCGCGCGTCTTGGGTGGATCGCCCAAGAAGCGTTCGACCAGGTTGCGCAATGCGTTTTGGTAAAGATACGAATCAGCATCGAGGGTGATGACCACATCGTGGCCCGCGTGCGCGAGTCCGCGATTGAGCGCGGCCGACTTGCCCATGTTGCGCGGCTGGCGCAACAGGCGAACCCAGTCATGACCGGCCGCTTCGACGATCTCGGCAGTGCGATCATGTGATCCGTCATCGATGACAAATACCTCCAGCGCCCCGGGATAACCCTGGCGTTGGATCGAGCGCAAAGTGTCGGCGATCGAGCTTTCCTCGTTGTACGCAGCGATGAGAATCGTGATGCCCGGGTAGCGGTAAATGCCGCGCCGCGGAGGACGACGGTCAAGCACCAGGCTCGCGATCAGGAACGCATTCATGAATCCCGGCACCAACGCAATGCCGCCAACGGCCATGAATGCCACGAAATAGCCTGCCAGCGATCCGAGCTCTTCGATCCATGGCACCGCCACCCAGGTGGTGAGCGCAAGCCACAGGAGACTGATCGCAAGCGACAACAGAAACTTGGCCCTTACGGAGAGGTAATGCCGCGCCGTGTCGCCGGCCGACGGAGCGGTTCCGGACAGTACGTCTCCCAATTGCGACGCGGGCATTGCCAACGACCGCACGCCTTCCATGGCCGGACGCGCATCGCGGGCGAGAGGCTGCGATTCGATACCGCCGCCGACTTCCGGCTGCGGCGCGGCGATAATCGCCGGTCTAGTGGTCGCGGTTGTGGGAGGAGCCATGCACTGGTGTTAGCAAAGTTCATGCTAGCGACCACCGGTGCTATGAGAACAAGCATCCCGTTACGACAGACGTCCACGCTACAGCATGGGGGCTACAAAGACACTGGTGTTGGGCTACAATCGATCGCGCCCCCTATCTGGAGTCACGATCATGCGCCCCATCAATACCCTCTTTGTATTGCTCGCGCTGCCTGCGGTCTGCGCCTTCGCCCAGAACGCGCCGACGTCACGACTCGACGAGGTGATCAAGAGCGGCAAACTCCGCGTCTGTACGCCTGGCGATTACAAGCCGTTCAGCCTGGCGCGCAGTGACGGCGGCTACGAAGGCCTCGACGTCGATCTCGTCCAGGCCGCCGCGAAGGCGCTCGGCGCGGAAACGGTGTTCGTGAAGTCCTCGTGGCCCACGTTGATGAAGGATTTCGTTGAAAAGTGTGACGTAGCGGTCGGAGGCATATCAGTGACGCTCGACCGCCAGAAGACGGCGTTTTTTACCAGCCCGTACATGGTCAACGGCAAGGCGCCGATCACCAAGTGCGAAAATGTGAAGAAATTTCAGACGGTCGCGGACATCGACAAGCCGGGCGTGACGGTGATCGAGAACCCGGGCGGAAGCAACGAGCGCTTCGCGCGCGCGAATTTCAAGCAGGCGAAGATCGTGATCTTCAACGACAACACGACGATCTTCGACGAGATTCTCAAGGGCAACGCCGACGTGATGATCTCCGAATCGGTGGAGACGATCGTCCAGGAGAAACTCCGGCCCGGGCTTTGCGCGGTCAACCCAGACAAGCCGCTGCAATATGGCGAAATGGCGTGGCTGTTGCCGCGCGGCGACGCAGCGTTCAAGGGCTGGATGGACCAGTGGTTGCATCTTGCCAAGGCGAGCGGGGACTACGAACGCATCACCGGCAAGTGGCTGCGGTGAACATGGCGCCGTCGCACCAGTAAAAATGCCCCCGACACGGCGATGTCGGGGGCAGCACGAACCACAACGGCGCGAGCCGCTGCGGCGTCGGATCGGCAGCGGCGTCGGGTCAGCGAACCTTGCCTGCCTTCCACGCGTTCCGTAGTTGAGGGTGAGAACGCCGCGTGTTGTAGATTCATCTCCGCATCGCCGTAAATCTCGCCTCGGACGATGTATTTCAACGGCAGCCCTTCTCTACTAAGCGCGATCGCGTCACAGCCAGCTTCGCCGCTTCGGTTCGGCTCGCTCGCGTGTCGCCGCCGAATCGTTTTATACCCGCGGGGCGGGAAAGGCGCAACTTGCCGCTTCAAGGCTGAAACTCATACGGCGGCAGCGTCGATAGCCGGGGATCGTCCACCGCACCGCCCATCGTGAAGTGATACAGGCTTTGCCAGGAATGATCGTTGATTCCGAGCAGCGCATGCATTTCGTCATCGAAGAAGCAGCCAATCCCGGTCGCGCGTACACCGGCGGCCTCGGCTTCGAGATAGAGCACGTGCCCGAGCATTCCGCACTCCCAGTAGAGGTTGGGGTACCGCCCGGGGTCGCTCAATGCAGCTTCGAACCGCGCGAGCATTCCCAAGGCAAAGCAGGAGTCCGCGCCGATATCCTGGTGGCAGCAGATCAGCTTGGCTGCGCCGCGTAAATCGTAGGGCAGCAAAAGGTACAACGGCAAATGATCCGGTCCGACCTTCCGCCACAGCCATTCGGGACGCATCGATTGCTTCAGACCGGTCAAGCACGCCGTATCGCGAAGCAGCAGATACAGACCGCGTTCCAGGCCCTGCACGCGATGCACCATCAAAGCCGGATGCACGAGGGCCGGTGTTGCCAGTGCGTTCCAGGGCGGCGTATCGCGACGGACGATCAGGCATTCGAGCATCGCGAAAAAAACCTCGGCGGTGATGTGCGTGGTGCCATCGAAGTTCACGGCGCTGCGCCGTTGTCGCGCAACGTTGGTGAAGCTCAGGTCAAATGATGTGGCCGCGGGAGGTGGAAGCGACACCGCGTCCACCGCGAAGGGCTCGCTCCTGAAAGATTTGCGAGTGGCGCCATGAATCAATTCGATGTCCGGCCAGCGCACGTGCTCCGGGCTCAAACGATTGGCGCGACCGTACCACTTCGCGCTGCCGAGACAAGCCAGCAGGGCGATAAGATCGGGCCGCGTATCGGGCTCGCCGACCCACAGCAGCGCATCCGGCGCTTCCGCTTCGGCAGTCTCGAACTCCGCTCTGCGGTCGAGCCCGAGCAGGCTGGCGACGGCATCGTTCGTGGCGGAGGAAATCAATCGCGTCTGTTGACCTAGGGCAGCGGCGGCGTAACTCACACCGGCGATGGCATGCCCGCAATCGTGCTGGCAGTAGCGCCAGCCGCGCATGCCATATTTCCACGCCTCGCGCCAGTAGATGGAGCTGATGCCGATAAGTACACCTTGGTCGGCAAACGCTTCAGTCCATCGCGGGTCCTCGACGGTGGCGCGTTGTTCGAGCAAATGATTTCGACTCAGGTAGTGGTAGATCCCGGCCGGCAAGCCGGGCAGACGCGGGCACAGCAGATAACCCTCGGTCGGATGCAAGTTTCCGCTCGACGGGTTGCAGCGAAGCGCCCACCGCTTGCCGCCAAAAGATTTCCAGGCGGACAGGCCGAGCGAGAGCTCGAACAAAATTCCCAGATCACCGAGGGTCAGGCTTCGCGGGGACGGCAGGATGCCGCAGCGCAGGTCGTTGTAGCGTGTGAGGAGGGAATCCGCCGCCAGCGGCATCCTGATCTGCGCAGCGCCGTGAAACTCGCGGAACGGGTCTGGCTGATTGTCCCAGTCGAGCCCGCGTGGGCCGGGAGCGTAGCGCTCGACGCGGTGCTTGCTGCGCTGGTGATATTCGAGCAGAGCCTGCGCCGCCTCAGTCATGTGGCCCCACACAGGAATTCCAATCTCTCAGCAAGTGTCGCTGTCGTGCTGATCTTGCCCTTCCGCAGCCAAACTTGCGCTGACCTTACGCGTTTGTCTGCTGCTAGGGTAGGCTTGCGCCGTGAATCACGCGGCCTACCGCAGTCCCGAGGCCCGCGAGGCCTGGTCCGAGCCGCCGGAGGTGCAGGTGGTGATCGAGGTTCCTCGAGGCAGCTTTCTGAAACGCGGCTCCACCGGCCGGGTCGACTTCGTTTCGCCGCTGCCATGCCCATTCAACTATGGCTCCGTACCCAGCTACTTGGGTCTTGAAGGCGATCTGCTGGACGCGCTGGTGCTCGGGCCGCGCCTGCCGCTCGGCGCCCGGATAGAGGTCTGTGTGTGGGGAGCCGTGACTTTGACAGACCGCGGAATGACCGACGACAAGCTCATCTGCAGCGACCACGCTCCGGACGCGTCGCAGCGCCTGAAGGTGCTGCGATTTTTCCACTTTTATGCGAAGTGCAAGGGGCTGCTGAATGTCTGGCGCCGCCGCCCGGGGCGCAACGCCTGCGAGGGCTGGTGCGATGCCCTGGAGGCGCTCGCTCGCGCCCGGCCGCGAGACGAGGCGTGGCAGGGGCCATCGGTCGAGTTCTGATCGCGCGCGTCACCTATATGATGGCGGGTTTCCATGAGGAGAACATCACGTGCCGCTTTACGTCGTTCAAATGTTTTACTCGACCTTGAAAGAAAGCAATCAGTTGGTGGCCGAAACAAAAAATACGGTGTCCAACCTGTCGAAGAAGGAGTTCATCCTGATGGGGTTTGGGGAACACACGAGTGCCATCGCGTTCGTTTCGAACGAACCTGAAGCGAACATAACCGCGCAGTTTGGGAGGATCCGTGGGGAGAAATTTTCGCTCGTGGCATTCGAAGCGGCGTGGCTTCTGGGAGGCAACATGTCCAAAGACGTGAGTGACTGGTTGGATCGGCACAAACCAAGCCCGTTCAAGACGGACAATGGCAAGTCAACAGCGTGAAGTCGCCGGGCGACGCTCGCATCGTTCCTCGCCGGACTCGCCGCGCTTCGCACCAGACCCTTTGCCCGCAGCGATGAGGCCTGCCACGCGCATCGACCAAACGCTCACGATGATCGTGCTCTTGGTGCTGATCGTCGGCTGTCTGCTGGTGCTCCAGCCGTTTCTCAGCGCGCTGGCGTGGGCCGTCATTCTGTGCACGACGACATGGCCCGCGTACGTCTGGTTGCGCGCGCGCTTAGCACCTCGCGAGTGGCTCGCGGCATTGATCATGGTGTTTGCAATCGCGATCACGCGGCTTGCCCCGTTGGCGATCGTCGGCGCAACCATTGCCGAAAACTCGGAACGGATCAGCGAAACGGTGCGCGGGATAATCGATCGGGGTCCCCCCGATCCGCCGGCATGGCTCAATGGGGTTCCATTCGGCGAGACGGCAGCCGAGTACTGGACCGGTCTTGCGCACGACACGTCGCGTCTTGCCGCCGCGGCCACGCAGTTTTTCGAGCCAACGCGAAAATTCCTGATCGCGAGTGGCGCGGCGATTCTCAACGGCATGTTGCAGCTCACCCTGTCGATTTTCATCGCGTATTTTTTCTTTCGCGATGGCGATGCGATGGTCGAACGCTGGCGCGCGGCCGCCGCACGCATCGCCGGTTCGCGCGGGATGCGTCTGTCGGAGGTGGCTTCGCTCACCGTACGCGGCGTCGTCGTGGGTTTCCTCGGCACGGCGCTGGCGCAAGGCGTACTGATGGCGGTTGGATTGTCGATCGCCGGATTTCAATCGGCACCGCTGCTGGGTGTTGCGACGTTTTTTCTATCGCCGATTCCTATCGGCCCGCCCCTCATCTGGATCCCCGCCGGTCTGTGGCTGTTGAACGAAGGCCAAACCGGCTGGGGAATATTTGTGCTCTTGTGGGGATTCGTGGTCGTATCTTCGGTCGATAACATCATCAAGCCAATGCTCATCAGCCGCGGCAGCGACCTGCCGTTCATCGTGGTCTTACTGGGTGTCTTGGGCGGTGCGATCGCCTTTGGCTTGATCGGCGTTTTTTTGGGCCCAGTGCTTCTCGCCGTCGGCTTTGCCTTGATCAGGGAATGGTCGGCGGACGAGCCGCAGCCGTTGCCGGTCGCACCATCCCCATCAGCGACGATTGAAGTGAAACAAGTCTGATCCCGTGCGAGACACCAAGCCGGCGAGACTTAAGCCGGCGGTCGTATTTGCTTCGAATGCGGTCAGCTCGCCGAGCAAAAGGCGACGCCATTCGCGCCGTTGCCTTCGGGAATCCAGGCGCGGTTCTGCATCGTCCGTCGCACCGACAAGTCGGTCGAATAACGGTGGTTAGCGTCGCGCCGGTTGTTGAAGAATCGGTAGACGGGTAGCGTCCCATCCCGACAAACACCGTTGGCGTCGGGCACCTGCACGTAGAACGAAGTTGCGCTCTCGAGAATCCACACGCCCGGATAGTTGCTGGCGACAAACTGGCATTCAGCCGGGCTGGCCGTGTAGAAGTGCGAGTTGATCATGACGCTGGCGCTGGCGTAGAACCGGCATACCGGTCGCGCGCTTGGGGGCGCTACCGACGAGTTCGCGTAGGCATGGAAGAAGAGTCCCGTGCGCTGAAACACGGTGCGCAATGAGGTATCGACGTACGCCATCTCGGCGGGATCCGCCGTGATGAAGTAATGGTCGAGGTCGGAGCGGTAATACTCGACCACGCGAACGGTCCCCGGTGGCGGCGGCCCGCCACCGGGAATCGTTGCGAAGAGCGCGGCACCTGCGTCGAGCATGCCCGATCCGCAAATTCCCGCTGTATGGCACTGTGACGCAGCGGGAAAATCCCGCGTCGTGCCGGCAAGTATGCTCAAGACGCGGCCGGCGGTGAGCGTAGGGTCGCGCGCCAGCATCAGCGCTGCTGTGCCGGTCACGTATGGTGCCGCGAAACTGGTTCCGCGGCCCAAAACGTAATTCGGTTCAACCGGCACCGTGGTCCCGCTGTTGGCCGTCGACACGATGAGGTCGTCGATCGGCAGGTCGCCGCCGGGCGCCGTGAGATCGATTCGCCTCCCGTAATTGGAATAGCTGGTACGGTCCCCGTTGGCGGAATGGGCTCCGACCGTGATGACGCCGCCGCAATTCGCAGGCGTGTAATCCAGTGCATCGTCAACTTCATTGCCAGCGGCGACGACGACGACTGAACCTTGCGCCAAGGCACCGTTGATCGCGTCCTGAATCGCCTGGTCGCAACCGCCTAAACCGCCGAGGCCCGAGTTGATGACCCGGGCGGGATTGGCGTTGGCAGGCACGCCCGCAATGGCGACGCCCGACGCCCACTGAAAGGCGGCAAGCACGTCGTCGAAGATGCCGCCACACTTGCCCAATGCGCGAACGGGAAGGATTTTGGCGCCGCCGACCAGTCCTGCGATGCCCTCGCCATTATTGGAGTTTGCAGCAATCTGCCCGGCGATAAAGGTGCCGTGAAAGAGACTGTTCTGCGCCGCACCGCATTCGCCGCTCCCGCGCCAGTCGCCTTCGTCGCGCGGATCGGGATCGCGGCCATCGGCGTCGCGGGCGCGCTCGGCCTCGGAAATGAAATCGTAGCCAGCAAGGACACGCCCCTCGAGGTCCGGATGCGGCAGGATTCCCGTATCTACGACGGCGATCGTCACGTTGCTTGCCGTCGGCTGAATCTGCCAGGCGACCTCGGCGTTAATACCGGCCACGGCGCTCGTCAGCGACCACTGCCGTGAATACAACGGATCGTTGGGCGCAGCCTTAGGAAAAACGCGCTTCACCGGATCTGCGTATTGAATGTCTGCGTCTTCCTGGATCATTTCCGCCAATCGCGCGAGTTCGGCGGGCGGTTGCGGATCCGCAACACCCAGCACCCATACATGCGCTATCTGGCGCTCGACTGTGAGATCAAGGCCGATGCGTGCCGATAGACGCGGCAGCAGCACGCCCCAATCGAGCGCAACGTCGTCCTTCACGCGAACGAACAGGCGACGGCCCGGCAGGTTGGCGGCGTCTGAGGAGGCGGCTTTGCGCGCGGTCCTTCGCGGCGCCAGCGGTTCCGCCCACAGCACGTCGCGGCTATCACGCAATTGCTTGAGTATGTTGGCTGCTGCGGCTCTGTCCTTGAACTCGCCCAGTGTGAATTCGAATGCGCCGGTGCGCGTAGTGCCGGTGAGCGTCAGTTGCGTGCCAACGATGGCCTCGAGTTTAGCGAGCGCCGGGTCCGAGAGCTTTCCGTCGGGTGCTGTGGAAGGGTGGAGCATGACGCGCAAGGTCGTGATCGCTTCGGCGGCAAAGGTCATAGGAGAAACCAGCGCGAACACGACGGCCGCGGCGACCGATGCGCAATGAAACGGGCGAACTGACATGGCAGGTGCTCCCTGGTTGCAAAACCGGATTTGTTATAGGCTTTGAGGGTGAGCAAATCCGGTGCCAGAGAGCACACGCTCGTTGCGCGCGCAACGTCGCGACTACTGCGCTACGGTTACGTCCGACGGTTGGTATGCGGAACGCGGTCTTAGGTAGCCGGGGCGCTCGCGGCTTGCGCGCGCAACAATTCCGGCCGAAATGGAGCAAGCGTCTTGACCATTTGCGCAAAGATTTTCGGATTGGCGGCGATGACCTGCCCCGAGAAGAGGTAATTGCCGTCGCCCGCCAAATCACCGATCAAGCCGCCGGCTTCGAGTATGAGCAGGCTTCCCGCCGCGACATCCCACGGATTCAAGCCCATCTCCCAGAAGCCGTCGCAGTAGCCAGCGGCAACGTAGGCGAGATCGAGCGCGGCGGCGCCGGGTCGGCGCAAACCCGCGGTCTGCGTGATCATTTCCTTCATCATCAACAGGTACGTGTCGAGGTACCTGCCGTCGCGGAACGGGAAACCGGTGCCGATCAGGCAGTCGCGCAAATGCGCTCTGCGTGAAACGCGAATGCGCCGGTCGTTCAGATAGGCGCCGCGGCCGCGCGTCGCGGTGAACAGATCGTTGCGAACGGGGTCGAAGATGACCGCTTGCTGCACGACATTCTTGTGCGCCAGCGCGATCGATACGCAATATTGCGGAAAGCCGTGGAGGAAGTTGGTCGTGCCATCAAGTGGGTCGATAAGCCAGACATACGCGGCTTGTTCGTTCTTGCCTGCGTTGGTCCCTTCTTCCGCCAGTATTCCGTGGTCGGGGTACGACGCCAAGACCGTTTCGACGATCGCCGTTTCCGCCGCGCGATCGACTTCGCTCACGAAGTCCTTGGGGCCTTTGGCCGTGACCGTCAGAAGGTCCAGGTCCCGCGCGCCGCGATTGATGATATTGCCGGCGCGGCGCGCGGCCTTCACGGCCGTCGTGAGCATTGGGTGCATGGCGTGTCAAAAGAGCGTGAATCGGGCTATTTTACGCATGCCCGAAGCGCTCGCTCCTCGGATGCGCCCGGCAACAGCACGCCATTCGCTCGATTGTGACCTTCATCGCCTTCCCCGATAATCCCTTCGTCCCCGCAGGCCCGCTCGAACGCGTGCGTATCGTACTCGTACGCACGAGTCACTCCGGCAATATCGGCGCGGCTGCGCGAGCGATGCTGACGATGGGTGTCAGCCAGCTGGTTCTGGTTGGACCAAGCTCGTTGCCCGATCCGGAGGCGGTGGCGCGCGCGACCGGCGCAACGCGATTGCTTGATGAGGCGCGCATCGTCGCGACGCTGGATGAAGCGCTCGCTGGTTGCGCATTGACGATCGGGTTTTCGGCACGACCGCGTGAATTTGCGGGGCGCGTGCTTTCGGTGCGGGACGCCGCGTTTGCGGCCATCCAGGCGACCGCGCGAGGCGATGTCGCGCTGGTATTCGGGACCGAGATGTCCGGGCTTTCCAACGCCGAACTCGCGCGTTGCGCCGCTGTCGCGACGATACCGGCCAATCCGGACTATGCGTCACTCAACCTCGCCGCCGCGGTGCAGGTCGCGACCTACGAATTGCGCGTCGCCGCCGGCAAGGGCGGCGTTTGGGAGGCGCCGCGTTTTGCGCGCGCCACTCAGGACGACGTGGAATCACTGCATGCGCATGCTACACGCACGTTGGTCGCCATGAAATTTTTGAATCCGCGGATGCCCAAGCGGCTGCTGCCACGCCTGCGCCGGTTGTTCGCTCGGGCGGGATTGGAGCGCGAGGAAGTCAATATCCTGCGCGGGATTCTTGCGCGTATCGACGAGCTGTTGCGCAACGACGAGCAACGATGAGCAACCGAGATGAGCGATGACCAGGTCCACGTGACGCGGTAAACTTGCGCCGGTCTTCGACTGCAATCCATCAACCGCCAAGCTCTTGACCATGCACGCCAAGGTCCAACCTTTCGTCGATCGTCAGTCGTTCTACGATCGGATTCGCGGCTCGCATCTGACGCCGCTGTGGGAAGTACTGCACGCGCTGGTGCCCTCGACGCCTCAGAGTCCGTGCGTGCCCGCGTTATGGCAGTACGACCTGATTCGCCCGTTCCTGATGGAATCGGGACGGCTCATTTCGGCCGAAGAGGCTGTGCGGCGCGTGCTGATTCTCGAAAATCCGGCACTGCCGGGGCAATCGAGCATCACGCAATCGCTCTATGCCGGGTTGCAGCTCATTCTCCCCGGCGAGATCGCGCCGTCGCACCGGCATTCCCAATCGGCGTTGCGCTTCATCGTCGAAGGGAGCAGCGCGTATACCGCGGTGAACGGCGAGCGCACGACGATGCATCCCGGCGATTTCATCATCACCCCGTCATGGACGTGGCATGACCATGGCGATCCGCACGAAGGCGAGCCCGTGGTATGGCTTGACGGCCTTGACATTCCGATGGTTCGCTTCTTCGACGCGGGTTTTGCCGAGAATTATCCGCACGCCGAGCAGCCGATAACGCGCGCGGAAGGCGACGCCGACGCACGTTATGGCGCCAACATGTTGCCGGTCGACTACACCGCGCCACACGGTCGCACGTCGCCGATTTTCAACTATCCGTATCAGCGGTCGCGCGAGGCGCTGGCTCGCCTCGAACGAGGCGCGCCGATCAATCCCTGGGATGGCGTCAAGCTGCGCTATGTGAATCCCGCGACCGGCGGCGCGCCGATGCCCACGCTCGCAACCTACCTGCAATTGCTGCCTAAACACTTTCGCGGGTCACGCTATCGCTCGACCGACGGCACGGTTTTTTTCGTCGTCGAAGGCGCCGGGCGCGCGCATATCGGTCAAGAGATTTTCGCATTCGCACCGCGCGACATCTTTGTCGTGCCGTCGTGGACGCTTCTCGCACTCGAGGCCGACGACGAAGCCGTGCTGTTCAGTTTTTCCGATCGGCCGGTGCAGGAGGCGCTGGGACTGCTGCGCGTCGAGCGGCTTGCCGCGGGTTGATGCCGGCGGCTACTGGCATTTCTTCACCCGCAAGTTCGCACTCTTCAAGAGCGGCCGCTGGCCGCTCGGGCTCCATCTCGGTCGCTACGTCGTGTTTTGACTTGTCGCCGGGTTGTGGTACGACGGGCAGCAACGACGACGCACCCGTTCGCACAATGCGGGGAGGTCAAACGAGCAGCCGCACAAGCCACAGCGACAGTATCGGAAAGGCAATCAGCAGCGCGAGACGAAACGCATCGGTGATCAGGAATGGCACGACGCCGCGATACGTTTCGGCCATCGGCACATCGCGCGCAAGACCGTTGACCACGTAAACGTTGAGTCCCACCGGCGGCGCGATGAGCCCGATTTCGACGACCGTCAACACTAAAATCCCGAACCAGATCGCCTTTTCGGTGGCGCCGAGCCCGTAAAAATCGAGCGCCATGATGACCGGAAACAGAACCGGAATGGTCAGCAGAATCATCGACAGCTCGTCCATGACGCAGCCCAGTACCACATAAAAGAGCAGAATTCCGACCATGACGGCAAGCGGCGGCAGTCCGAGCCCGGCGACGATCTGCGCGAGCTGGTTGGGCATCTGCGACAGCGCGAGTGCCGAGTTCAACATGTCCGCGCCGAAGAAGATCATGAAAATCATGCCGCTCGTCTCCGCCGTTGCCAGAAAGCAGCGAACGATCCCCGCCCGGTCGAGCTCGCGTTTCCACACGGCCGTGGCCAGTGTGCTCGCGGCGCCGATCGCGGCCGCCTCGGTAGACGTGAAGATGCCGCCATAAATGCCGCCGAAAACGACGATGAAAATGACCACGACCGGCCACACGTCCTTCATCGTCGCCCAGCGTTCCGCGTTGCTGTGCTCGGGCTGCGCCGGTCCGTGCGTCGGATGGAAGCGCACATAAACGCCGATCGCGAGCAGATAGCCGGCCGTTGCGATGAAGCCGGGGAGAAACGCCGCGGCAAACAGCTTCGCGATATTCTGCTCGGTGAGGATGGCGTAGATAACGAGCACGATCGACGGCGGAATCAAAATCCCGAGTGTGCCGCCCGCGGCCAACGTCGCCGTGGCGAGGCGTCCCGAATAGTTGAAACGACGCATTTCCGGCAGTGCGACCTGCGCGACGGTGGCGGCGGTCGCCACCGACGATCCGGAGATCGCGCCGAACGCGGCGCATGCAAGCATCGCGGCCATCGCGATCCCGCCGCGGAAATGCCCGACCAGTGAGCTCGCGAACGCGAACAGCGACCGGCTCAATCCGCCTTGAGTCGCGAACTGACCCATCAGCAGGAACAGGGGAATGATCGACAAGTCGTACACGGAAAAGCGGGCGAACACCGCGCCTTTCAGATGGCTGAGCAACGCGTTGTTCCCCGCCAGCGCCAAGTAGCCAATCGCGCCGGGGACAAACATGGCGGCAGCGATCGGCACCCGCGCCGCCATCAGGAGAAGCATGCCGGCGAACAACAAGCCGCCAATGACCAAGCTACTCATCGGCGTCTCATCGTCTCATTGGCTCATTGGCGTGTAAGGCGCCAGTATTGCGCTGCCGTATAAAACGCCGCTACCGCGGTCAGGAACAGCCCGGGCACGATGCCGACGTACGTGTACCACGTCGGCAACCCGAGGATCGTGCCGGTCTCGCCGCTCGCGCGAATATCGATCAAGCCCACGACCGTGCGCCATCCGACCAGGAGCATGATGAGGGCGATCAGCAACGCACCAAAAGCATCGAGCCGTGCTTGCGTCGCTAACGATGCGCGGGTCGTGAAAAAATCGACGATGATGTTCGCGCGCTGAAACTGGCAATACGGCAAGCACATCGCGACAAAAACGGCTACGCCGGCCTGAACCAGCTCGTAGTCGCCTTGCACCGGCTGGTTGAAAAGCGCGCGGCCGACGATGCTCCAGGCGGACATGAGCGTCACACCGACCAGGATCAACCCGCCAGCGAGCGCAAACGCCTCGCACAGGCGCTTGACGATTTGGCCGAATGTGGAATGCGCAGAGAACGTCGCGCTAGTCGGCTCGCTCATCGAATGCACTCAAGGGTCAGCGTATTGCGCGGCATTGAAAAAGATATGGGCGCAGCCGCGCCCATATCCGGTGTGCAATGCCGCGTAAGTTACTTCGTTTCGTATTTCTTAATCAGCTCTTTGGCGTTTTGCAGCAATGCGCGACCGTCGTTACCCTTGGCCGATACGTCTTTCACCCACTCATCGGGCAGGTGCGCCGTAGCTTTCTCCCAAGTTGCCAGTTCGGAGGCCGGGATCGTATAGAACACATTGCCGCGATCCGCGGCCTGCTTGCGTCCCGGGGGTGCTGAGGCATCCCACTGGACACCCATCGCCTTCGAGAGCGTTGCGCCGGAGTTCTCATCGATGATCCGCTTCAAGTCGGCGGGGAGCGAATCGTACTTCGCCTGGTTTATCGCGAAAATGAACACAGCCGTATAGAGCGAACGCGACTTGGGGTCGGTTTCGCTCTCGTACTTGGTGAGCTCGTGCGCCTTGATCGACGGGATCACTTCCCAAGGCAACAGATACCCGTCGATGACGCCTTTGGACAGCGCATCGGCCAGCGCCGGCAACGGCATCGCGA
>JBPCLS010000047.1:0-6765 GCA_051003055.1 Casimicrobiaceae bacterium | reverse complement strand
GGATTGGCGCAGATCTTGATGACTGGAAGGATGGGATTCCCGATGACATTGCCCTGGCCGGTCGGAAAGAAATGCACGACGTAACCGGACGCCGCGCACAACGTCACCATCTCAGCGGCGGCCGATGAGCTGTCCATGAACCAAAGACCGGGATGCCTTGGCATTTCCGCCTTGTCGAGCACGCCGTCGACCACACACTTGCGGCCGATCTTTTGCAGATTTCCAAGCGCCTTTTCCTCGATCGTCGTCAAGCCACCGGCGATGTTGCCCTTGGTCGGCTGCGAATCCGAAAGGTCGCTCGTCTTATGCCGATTGATCATGTCCTGATACCGATCGAACACGCGCATGAATTCCGCCCGCACCTGATCGTCGCGGCAGCGCGCAGCGACGATGCTCTCGCCGCCCGTCAACTCCGACGTTTCCCCGAATACGAGCGTGCAACCGCTTGCGTAGAGCTTGTCGAAAGCGTCGCCAACCGTCGGGTTGGAGCCGCAACCCGACGTCGTGTCCGACTCGCCGCATTTGGTCGACACCCACAGATCCTTGAGCTCGCATTCCTCGCGCTGCGCCTCGCTCGCGGCCTGCAGATATTCCTTGGCGACCTTGGACGCGCGCATGATCGTGTCGTGATCACCATGCAATTCGATTCCGAATCCGGTGACCGGCTTTCCCGTCGCGGCAATGCCGTCGACGATTTTCTTGGTCCACTGCTCCTCGATGCCGATGACCACCACGGCGGCGACGTTCGGGTTTACCCCGGTACCGATCAACGTGCGGAAATGCAGCTCGAGGTCCGCGCCGAACTGCAGGCGGCCGTACGGATGCGGGATGGCGAGTGCCCCTTTGACGTTATGCGCGACGGCTTCGCATGCGGCGTTCGACAAGTCGTCGACGGGCAGGATCAACACGTGGTTGCGTACGCCGACTCGGCCATTTTCGCGCCGATATCCGGAGAAGGCTTTTTGCATGGAGATGGTTCCGTTGTTCGGTTGACAGGAGGATTTGCAAGCGCAATTTACCTATCAGCGCTACCTACCAGCGCTTCGTCTTGATGTTGTGGACATGCGCATGCTGGCCTCGCCGGATCGGCTGGACGACCTTGCCAATGTCGACACCGTACTTGATCACGGTGTCGCCGACGGCCATGTCTTTCAACGCAACCTTGTGTCCGAGCGGAATGTCCTGCACGCACGGCAGCGCGATCGTCCTGTCTTCATCCAGAATGAGCCCAGTCAACGACGTGCCGGCCGTAACACCTTCGACGACGACTACCGCAACCGAGTCGTTCGGATCGTGCAGAACGCAATGAATCAATTGACTGCTCCTTACATTAATGCAACGGCGATTCCGTCGCCTATCCGATTACCCTAGAGTATGGCATCCCGCGTAACCAATCCGCATGTGTCGCGAGTGCCGGAAGAAACTGGCGCCAGCGTCCAGCCTGCTAAAAGAGGAACCTCGTTTGCGCGACCGGCGCAAAACTGCGCCGGTGAATGGCGCACGGCCCATGCCGGTCGAGCGCGGCCAGATGCTCCGGTGTACCGTAGCCTTTGTTGTGGGCGAAACCGTAGTCCGGATAGACGACGTCGAGCTCTGTCAGGAGCGCGTCGCGCGCCGTCTTGGCGAGAATCGACGCTGCCGATATCGCCGCCACGTCACGATCCCCCTTGACAATCGCATACGCTGGGCACGGCAGATGCGGGCAATAGTTTCCATCGATCAGCGCCTCTACGGGGGCGATGGCCAAACGCGCGATGGCCCGGCGCATCGCAAGCAACGAAGCCTGCAGAATATTGAGGGCGTCGATCTCCGCCTCGTCGGCAAAAGCCACCGCCCACGCCACCGCGCGCCTGCGTATCGCCAAAGCGAAATCCTCGCGCTGCGCTGCGCTAAGGATTTTGGAATCGCGCAGTCCGCGGATGGGCCACATGGGATCGAGGATGACGGCCGCGGCGAATACCGGACCCGCGAGCGGTCCACGCCCCGCTTCATCGACGCCGGCGATCAGCAGACGCTTCATGCGCGGCCAACCCTGCCGCTGCCGCTGTGTAGTGGCGCACGCGCGTGCGCTAATTCCTGCGCCACCGCGTCTGCGGCAAGCGTCGCGGTGTCCGCCGCGAGGATCAAAGCGAAACCGGCGAACAATGTTTCCAGCCGTCGTCGCGTCACCGTGTCATCGAAGAGATTCAACGTCACCTGTGCCAGATTCTCCGGTGTCGCTTCATCCTGCAACAATTCCGGAACGACAAAGCGGCCTGCCAATATGTTGGGCAGGCCCACGTAGGGCAACAACAGCTTGGCGCGCACGATTCGCGCCGTCAGCGCCGCTACCCGATAGAAGACGACGTGCGGGCAACGCGCCAGAGCTGCCTCGAGCGTCGCTGTACCCGATGCGATGACGCCGACGTCAGCGGCACGTAGCGCATCTTCGGCGTGGCCATAGAGCAGGGTCATCGGCAAGGCGTCGCGCCCGAGCCTTTCCGCCGCGGCGGCAAAGACATCGCGGGTCGAACGCGTCGCGAACGGTACCAGAAAAAGTGCGTCGGGCCGTGCCTCAAGCAGAAGCGCCGCCGTATTGAGCAGCAGTTCGGCGTGCATTTCCACTTCGGCGTGGCGGCTGCCGGGAAGCAGCGCGAATACCGGAGTCGCCCCCTTAATCTTCAAGAGCTCGCGCGTTTGGCGACGGGTCGTATCCGTTGCCGCTCTTGCGGCCATCGGATGGCCAACGTAGGTGACGGGAATCCCCGCGGCCTCGTACAGCGGTTTCTCAAAGGGAAACAGCGCGAGCATCCGATTGGCCGAGCGCCCGATCGTAGCCAAGCGTTCGCGCCGCCAAGCCCACACCGACGGGCTGACGAAGTGGATGGTACGCACGCCCCGGCGACGCAGTTTCGCTTCGAGTCCCAGGTTGAAATCCGGCGCATCGACGCCGACGAACAGGGGAATCCTGGCCGCGAGCAACCGGCAGCGCAACCGCCAGCGCATGCGCACGAGCTCCGGGAGATGAGCGAGCACTTCGGTCAATCCGCGCACGGCAAGTCGTTCCATCGGTGCCCACACCTCGCACCCCGCGGCTTCCATTCTTGGCCCGGCGATACCCGCGAACCGCACGCCGGGTAGTCGCCTTCGACAAGCGTCGATCATCGTCGCGGCCAGCGCGTCGCCGGAGGCTTCGCCGGCGACAATGCCGATCGTGACAGGCATGGTCATTCACTCGCCGTCGCATCGCGCATCTGCTTCTCTTTCGGGAACCGTTAGCGCACGATGCCGCGGCCGGCGCCGGCCAGGAACTCGGCCAGCGGCGCCAGGACCGAGGATCGCGCTGCGGCGTCGGCGATCCGCGCACGCGCTTCATCAAGCGGCAATTTTTCGCGATACAACACTTTATAGGCGCGTTTTATTTCGCGCAGATCGTCCGCCGAAAAGGCACGCCGGCGCAGTCCTTCATTGTTGGTGCCCCGGGGCTTCGCTGGAGAGCCCGCGACCGTCATGAACGGCGGTACATCCTGCAACACGATCGCTCCAGCGGCGACCATCGCATGCGCACCGATCCGGCAGAACTGATGGATGCCGCAGAATCCGCCCAACGTAACGTAGTCGTCGACGATGACATGGCCGGCCAGCTGTGCATTGTTCGAAAACGTCACGTCGTTGCCGACGACACAGTCATGCGCAACATGAACGTAGGCCAGGAGCCAGTTGCCGTTGCCGATCGTCGTCGTGCCCCGATCCAGCGCAGTCCCTGCATGGATGGTCACGCATTCGCGGATCACATTGTCGTCGCCCAGCACCGTGGTTGTTGGCTCGCCGGCATATTTCCTGTCTTGCGGGCACTCGCCGAGCGAGGCGAACTGAAACACGCGGTTGCGCCTGCCCAGAGTCGTGCGCGGCGCAATGACGACGTGCGGGCCGATCACCGAGCCCGCGCCGATCGTGACGTCGGCGCCGACCAGCGAATAGGCACCGATGACTACGTCAGCAGCGAGGTTTGCGGCCGCGTCGACGATTGCCGTAGGGTGAATGGTGGCCATGCAAGGCGTGTCAGCGCTGCGCCTCATCGGGCACGACACTGAGCCCCGGGCGGATCGCGATGGTCAACTCGGCCTCCGCGGCAAGCTGACCATCGACGCGAGCGCGCGTATTGAACGTGCCGCCGGCGGCGGCGACACCAATCGTCTCGACCTCGAGCATCAATTGATCGCCGGGAAAGACTTGGCGCTTGAAACGCGCGGCGTCGATGCGGTCGAGAAAAATCCGCTCTGCAACGCCGCTTGAGGACTCGCCGGACAGCAGCGTGAGCACACCAGTCAGTTGCGCGAGCGCTTCTATCACCAGCACCCCGGGCATCACCGGATACCCGGGGAAATGACCCAGAAAAAACGGTTCATTGAACGTGACGTTCTTCAAGGCGTGAATCGAGGTTCCCTGCGAGTAACGCAACACGCGGTCGATCAGCACGAACGGATACCGCAGCGGCAGGCGCCCGACAATCGCGGCGACCTCTGCCACGGTCAACGACGTTGGCTGTGCCATCATCCATCCCCTCGCTTCCGAGCGCTTACGACTCGGCCTCGCGTGCGGCCAGCGCGCGCTCGAGAGTCGCCACGCGTTCGGCGAGAGCGCGCAGCCGGCGAACCTCCGAGGCGACGTAGCGCCATTGGCGGTGCGGCAGCGCCGGAAATGTTGCCGTGTAGACGCCGGCCTCGAGGATCGAATCGAACACCCCCGTGGCGGCAGACACAATCGTACCGTCGGCAATCTCCAGATGACCTGCAATCATCGCCGCGCCGCCGACCTTGCAATTGCGCCCGATGTTCGTGCTGCCGGCGATTCCAACGCAACCGGCGATCGCCGTATGGGCGCCGATCGTGCAGTTGTGGCCAATTTGAATCTGATTGTCGAGCTTGACGTCGTCTTCGATGATCGTGTCGCCGATTGCGCCGCGGTCGATCGTCGTGTTGGCGCCGATCTCGCAATCCGCGCCGACGACCACTCGCCCCAGTTGGGGAATCTTGAGCCAGCGTCCTTCATCTTCTGCCATGCCGAAACCGTCGGCACCCAACACTGCGCCGGCATGGACGATCGTGCGCGCGCCGATGACGCAGTTCGGATAAACGGTAACATGCGCATGCAGGATTGCGCGATCGCCAATCACCGCATCATCGCCGATGGCGCACCCGGCCCCGATGACGGCGTGCGCGCCGACCCGGGCGCGCGCTCCCAACGTGGCGAGCGGACCGATTGCTGCCGAAGCATCGATTATGGCGGTCGCGGCGATGACCGCGGACCGGTGCACACCCGGTTGGGCCGCTGCGACAGGATGCAGAATCGCCGCGACTTTGGCGTACGTCGCGTAGGGATTCCGATGCACAAGCTTCGGCAGCGGCGTCGCGTCAGCAAACGCGGGCGTGACGATCACCGCCGTGGCTTGCGTCATCGCAAGGCGGGCGCGATATTTGGGATTCGCGAGAAACGCAATGGTGCCCGGTCCGGCATGCTCGAGCGTGGCGACGCCATGCACGCGGACGTCGCCGTCGCCTTGCAACGCGGCGCCGACCTGTGTCGCGAGTTCGGAAAGCCTGATACCAGCGGCGGGCAGGAGCGGCGGCATCGGGGACGTGTGCGGCCGGTTTGCGTAAGCGGCAACGCGCACCGTGAATGCCGCCTGCCGCTATTTGTCAGCGAGCGCCTTCATCACTTTGTCGGTGATGTCGATGCGCTGGCTTGCATAGACAATCGGTTCTTGCAAAATCAGATCGAACTTTTCCGCTTCGGCGATCTGCTGGATCACCTTGTTCGCCCGCTCCTGCAGGCCGGAGAGCTCTTCGTTGCGCCGCAGGTTCAAATCCTCGCGGAACTGCCGCTCCAGCCGCTGGAGATCGCGCGACTGGTTGGCCAGGTCGCGCTCCTTGTTGCGTCGCTCCGACTCGCCCATCGTCGCGCCGTCCTTGTCCAGACTGCCCTGTAACTCGCGCACCTGTCGCGCCACTTTCTGAACGTCGGTTTCGCGCGCCGAAAATTCGCGCTCGAGTTTCTGTTGCACGCGTTTGGCCGGCGCCGAGTCACGGAATAGCCGTTCGACGTTGACAAAGCCGATCTTGTAGTCGGCCGCGACGGCCGCGCCCGCTGCTGCCAACAGCGCCAGCGCGCCTGCGAATAAGTAGCTGCGTCTCAACATGTCTCCTGCGATCAAATGACCTAAAACACCGTGCCGATCTGAAACTGAAATCGTTGAAGGCGATCGCCCGGCTGCGTCTTGATCGGGATCGCATAGCTGAATTTTAGCGGCCCGATCGGGGAGCTCCAGGCAAGGCCCAAGCCTGTCGAATAACGAAATTCGCTAGCCTCCGAAGTTCCGCCGTCTCCTTTGATCTGACCAACGTCGAAGAACACGCTGGCACGCACCGCCTTGTCGCCACCCTTCTCGCCTTTGAATAGCGGATAAAACACCTCGGCGTTGCCGACGATCTTGCGCGTACCCCCCAGCGCATTGCCAAAGACATCGCGGGGACCCAGCGAACCGCTCTCGTATCCCCGCACCGAGCTTACGCCGCCCGCAAAGAACCCTTTGAAAAACGGCAACGGCTTGCCGGAAATACCCTGGCCGTAGCCAAGGTCGGCGCGCAGCATCAAAACCAGGTCCCCATACACTGGCCAGAAGGACTGATTCAAATAGTTGAATTTATAGTACGCCAGGTCGCCGAAGGGAAGCCCCACTTCGGCCAGCGCGCTCTGCACGCGGCCCGTTGTAGGATAAAGGATGTC
>JBPCLS010000046.1:0-3023 GCA_051003055.1 Casimicrobiaceae bacterium | reverse complement strand
GGTGAAATGCTTGGGCATGCCCTGCCAGCAGCGAAAATATTCGCTCTGCAATTGCGCCGACTCGAGCGCGAAGCGCGTCGGCCGGATCACCACCCGGGTTTCGAACATGAACGCCATCGTGTCCGCGATTCGCGTCGGGAGCGACAGGTCTGCGTCGCTTGCGTGCGCAAACGTGTCGGCGTCGGGTCCATGCCCGGTCATGCAGTTGTGCAGGCTCGCGCCGCCCGGCAGGAAACCTTCGGATTTGGCGTCGTAGACGCCGCGGATCAGACCCATGAACTCGCTCGCCACATTGCGGTGAAACCACGGCGGCCGGAATGTATGCTCCATGGCGAGAATCCGCGGCGGAAAGACGACGAAGTCGAGCGCGTCGACACCTGGTGTATCGCTCTGCGACTGCAGGACCAGGAAGATCGACGGATCCGGGTGGTCGAAGCTGATCGAGCCAATGGCATTGAAGCGCGTGAGGTCGTACTTGTACGGCGCGTAATTGCCATGCCACGCGACGACGTCGAGAGGAGAGTGCCCAATCTCGGCTGACCAGAGGTTGCCTAAGAACTTCGCGACCAGCTCGAAGGCCCCTTCCCGATCCTCGTACCATGCATGCGGCGTCTGAAAATCGCGCGGATTCGCAAGGCCGTTGGACCCGATCGGCCCTAAATCCGGCAAACGCAACAGTGCGCCATAGTTCTCGCACACGTAGCCTCGCGCCGTTTCGTCGGGGAGCAATACGCGGAACCGCACACCGCGGGGAATCACGGCGATCTCCAGCGGAGCGACGTCAAGGATTCCAAATTCCGTGGCCAAGCGCAGCCGTCCGTGCTGTGGGACGATCAGCAGCTCACCGTCGGCGTTGTAGAAAAAACGGTCGTCCATCGCCTTGTTGGCCGCATACATGTGAATGCCGCAGCCACTCATCATTGCCGGATCGCCGTTACCCGCCCTCGTGATCCAGCCATCCAAGAAATCCGTCGGGGATGTCGGGATGGGCAGCGGATCCCACCGCAGTTGGTTGGGTGGCGTGGGAATCTCGCCGAATCGGCTTTCAATGCGCCCGCTGCTGATCGGGCGAAACGCCTGATGCATCACCGCCGGACGGATTCGGTACAGCCACGAGCGCCGGTTGGCACCTCGCGGCGCGGTGAATGCCGTGCCGGACATTTGCTCGGCGTACAGGCCGTAAGGAGCGCGCTGCGGCGAGTTCTGGCCAACGGGTAGCGCGCCCTGCAACGCCTCGGTCGCGAACTCGTTGCCGAACCCCGATTGGTACGCCAGCGCGACTGGCGGGTCGCGCGCGGCGGTCGTAGCGCGGGGTTCGCTGGCAGGTTCGGTCGGCCGCATCGTGGATTCCTTGATTGCGCTAGAACGCGAGCAGGCTAGACCAGCTCGGGCCGCGGCTCCCGCTTCAGCAGCGCTTCCACCGCGTCCCGCACCGGAAGCCCTTCGTGCAACACTCGATCAACGGCTTCGCAGATCGGCACGTCGACGCCGAATTGCTGCCCGAGCGTTCGGGCGGCGCGCGCCGATGCAACCCCTTCGGCGACGTGGCCGATCTCGGCCAACGCGTCTGGCAACTGCCGTCCTTTAGCCAACGCAAGCCCAACGCGCCGATTGCGCGAGAGATCGCCGGTGCACGTCAACACGAGATCGCCCAATCCCGACAGGCCCATCAACGTTTCGCGGCGACCTCCGAGTGCCCCGGACAACCGCCCCGTCTCCGCGAGCCCGCGCGTGATCAGCGCTGCGCGCGCGTTGTGGCCGTAGCCCAAGCCGTCGCTCGCCCCGGCGGCGATCGCGAGGACATTCTTGATCGCGCCGCCCACTTCCACGCCGGCGACATCGTCACTTTCGTACGCGCGAAACGCGCCGCCGCGCAGCAGCGACGCAACCCGAGCCGCCAATGCGGCGTCGACCGACGCGACGCTCAACGCCGTCGGCATGCCGCGTGCAACTTCGTCGGCAAAACTCGGCCCCGAAGCGACCGCGACGGGTCCCACCCATCGCTTGGCGAGCAGTTGGTGCGCGAGCCCCACGCCGGCAGGCAGATCGGCTGACACGGCAAAGCCTTTGCACAGCGTGACCAGCGGTGCTGTCAGCGCCGCGGCACCCATTGCGGCCGTCAATGCCGGCAACGCCGCCACAGGGGTGGCGACGGACAACAACCCGGCATAGACGAGATCTACCAAAGCGGCCGTGATCAACACCGCTTCGGGCACGGCAACACCGGGCAGATAGCGCCCATTGGCGCGCGTTGCGGCCAGCGCCGTAGCCTGCGCCGGGTCGCGCGTCCACAGTCGCACCCGCGGTTCTGCCGCGCTGCGTTGCGCAAGATGCACGGCCAATGCGGTGCCCCATGCGCCTGCACCGAGAATCGCAACGGTCGTCATCGGCGCACTCGCGATTGCGAACGCTTAAGGGTCACTCAAGCGCTCGTAGAAGCCGCTCTTAAAATCCGAACACTTGCGGAAGACGCGCAAAACCGCTTTGCCCGTCCCGGTGACGGACCTTGACCCACCCCGGCACCGCGGTCGCCGCGGCCGAGCTCGCACTTTCCGCGAGTTCGAGCAGTACGTCGCGCTCGGCGCGAAAAACGACAGCTGCTGCATCGTCGGGGCCCGCGCGAATCTCCGCGACCGGCACGCGCACGACGACCATCCGCCGGTCAGTGAGGCCCTTGTGCGCGATCCAGCCGATCGTGCCGTTCATATCGCGAACTTTCGTCCACCCTTCGACCGCGACCAACACTTCCATCGACACACCGCGACCGTAGACGAAGAGGGGTTTCGCCTTGGCCGACGGCCCGTCATAGAGCACCGTCGGGGCCTCGGCGGTCGTCTTGTATTCGGCTGCGAGCGCCCCAGTACCGCCGACCAGGTCGGCTGCGACGGTCGTCGCGGCAAGAAGCACGCAGCAAACCAGCAGCGGCGGCACGCGCAGTGCGGTCAGGTCGCAGCGGCCGATGCCGGCGGCGGCATCGGCTGCACCAGTTGTTGCTGGTACAACATCTCGAAATTGATCGGCGC
>JBPCLS010000045.1:0-8414 GCA_051003055.1 Casimicrobiaceae bacterium | reverse complement strand
TCTAAATAGTGCGGACTATAAAGGTCCCGGAGGGACGACCGTAAAGTTCTCTGTCCACGTCTGCAACGCAGGCATGATCGACGGATGCAACGCGACGCCATTAGCGCGCTGCTCGCGGTAGCGCTGCAGGCCGTGCTCTCCGGGTAGACGAGGCGGCGTGCCGGCTGCGCGCGGTGTCGCATCATGGCACGCCGCGACGAGCCAATCGGTCTGCCGGGCAAACGCATCGGTACCGCCGAATGCTCCCGGGTCGAACGCCTGGACATAGACGGTCGCTCCCCAACCATCAGCCGGATCGGCGCGACCGAAGCCCGCGAGGCCGCCTGTCAGCGCTTCGACCAGCAACGCGAGCGCGTAGCCTTTGTGTCCGGCTTCAAGTCCACCCAACGGCAGAAGGGTTCCTTTGGGTTCGTTGAACAGCACGGCGGGATCGCTGGTCGCGTTCCCTTGCGCGTCCTGCAGCCACGCGTGCGGCAACTTGGCGCCTGCTTTGAAGAGGCGCATCGTCAGGCCGTTGGTGGTGAGACTCGCCGACACGTCGAGCAGAATCGGATCGCTGGACGTCGGAATGCCGGCGGCAAGCGGATTCGGCGTAAAGACCGGCGATACGCCACCGAACGGCGCGACACTCGCCGTACTCGGATCGGAGCAGTAGATGAGCGCCAGCAAGCCGCGGTCCGTGGCGCGCTTCAAATATGCGGCAAGGCAGGCAATATGATGCGCGCGCCGAATCACCACGGTGCCGGTCCCGAAATCCTGCGCCATCGTCATCGCCGCATCGAGTGCGCGTAACGTAAGCCAGGGTCCGGGTAGACGCAGGCCGTCCCAGAGTTGCGCCGCCGGACGCGAGTTGACGAGAATCGGCGCGCCGCTCTTGGCCATCCCGCCATTGGCGATTTCCGCGAGATAGGGGGCAAGCAGTGCGAGCCCGTGCGTCGTGTGGCCCAGCAGATCGCCTTCTACGAGAACGGTCGCGACGTCGCGTGCGATATCTTCGCGTAGCCCCGCTTTGATGAGCAGCGTATGGGCAAACGCCTCCAGCGCATCGGCGGAATAGCGCGCGTCAGCGGTCATCGCGGGGTCCAGCCGAACTTACGATAGAGATCGAGCCCGGTCTTGGCACCCTGACCGGCGAGCCACGTGTCGACACCCCACAACAAGACGTTGACGCCGAGCGAAGTCAAGCGTTGCGTTTGCGCCTCCGACATCGCCGTCGTGCCCACTGCTTTGCCCGCTGCGCGCGCGATTTTTGCGGCGCGTTCGACGAACGCTTGCACGCGCGGATCATCAACTTGGCCGGGAATGCCCAGCGCGACAGAATAGTCGAAGACACCGAGATACACGAGATCGAGCGCGGCAATCGCGACGATACGCTCGAGTTGTTCGGCGGCTGCTGGCGATTCGACCAGCACGCCGGTAAGCGGATAGCCGCTGGCAAGCTTGGGTTGCGGCGGCGTGCCGTAGTTTCCGCCGCGCGTGTAGGGGTTGTAACCGCGCGTGCCTTCCGGGGCAAAATGCGCCATCTTGACGGCGCTGCTGGCCGCCGCTGCATCGGCAATCTGCGGTACCAATACACCGTCGGCGCCCAGGTCGAGCACGCGCTGCATGAAGAAGGCATCCGCGCCCGGGGTGCGTACCAGCGGTGATGCCCCGCTTGCCTCGCACGCGGTGATGGCAGCCTCGAGCGTCGCGAAATCGTAGCCGCCGTGCTCGCAGTCGAGAATCAGAAAATCGAATCCGGACGCCGCCAGCGCGCCGACGAGCTGCGCTGAGGGGATCACCGACCAGACGCCGGCCAGCGGGCGACCTGCGGCGAGTTTCGCGCGCAACGGGTTCGTCGCCGTAGACACCTGCATCCCGGATTCTCGTTGAATCACGGTCGGGCACTTGAGAACATTGTGATGCGCGAGTTGACGTTTACCGGCGATTCCCACACGATTCTAGCGTACCGGGTCAGCTGCGGACGGCGTCATGTTTGTGACAAGAGCGCTTGCGTGTCTTCCCTCTAAGATTTTCCCCTAGCCTCGCGTGCTGCCCTCCTCGCTGCAGATCAGCGTCGTGACGTTTCGTCCCGATCTGCGGCTGTTCGAACGCTGTCTACGCAAACTGGCACTGGCGATCGACGCCGGGCGCGAAGACGGCGCGGTGCGCACCGTGCACCTCGCGCTGATCGACAACAGCGAAGACCGCGCAATCGCCGACCGCGTTATCGCCCTCGGCAAGAACCGGTTTCTCGATACAAACGTCCACGTCACCTATCTGCACGGACATGCGAACATCGGCTACGGTGCCGCGCACAATCTCGTGCTGCACGGCACCGGGTCTGACTATCACCTGGTATTGAACCCGGACGTCGAGGTTGCGCCAGACGCGATCGCCAACGGCGTGCGCTGGCTCGACGAGCATCCCGGCGTCGGGGCGTTGGCGCCGTCGACGATCGGCGCCGATGGAGAGCGTGAATATTTGTGCAAGCGCTATCCGGCGGTATTCGATCTTCTGCTGCGAGGCTTCGCGCCGCGCGCCCTACGGTCGGCGTTTCGCCGGCGGCTTGCGCGGTACGAAATGCGCGACGTCATCGGCGTCGTCCCGCCGCGCGACGTCGTCGGCATTCCGGCGCTCTCCGGCGCGTTCATGCTGGTCAAGCGCGACGCAATCGACCGTACCGGCGGCTTTGATCCTAGATACTTTCTGTATTTCGAGGATTTTGACTGGAGCGTGCGCTTGAACCGGGTCACCAAGACCGCCTACGTACCTTCGGTGGAAATCGGCCATCATGGCGGCGGTGCGGCGGACAAGGGGATCACACACATCTGGCTGTTCGTGAAAAGCGGCTGGCGTTTTTATTCGAAGCACGGATGGAAGTGGTTTTGAGAGCGGGCCGCTTGTGGCGATGAGCGGAAGAGCTCTTATCGTCGTCTCCGGCGCCGACGGATTCGCCGGCCGCGCATTGTGCGCGCACTTGCGGCGACGCGGCATGCAGGTGCGCAGCCTCGTGCGCAGTCTGGATGGCACGACGCACGCGCGCGAAGACATCGTTGCGACCGGCGATCTTGCCGCGAGCGATGAAACTGCGCTGGCGATGGCAATCCGCGACGCCCGCGTCGTCGTCCACTTGGCGGGACGTGCGCATGTCGTTCGTGAAACGGCGCCGGATCCTGACCATGCCTATCAACTAGCGAACTGCGTCGGTACGCAGCGGTTGGCGCACGCGGCCGCTGGTGCAGGCGTCGCGCAATTCATCTTTGCCAGCACGGTGAAGGTCAACGGTGAAGCGACATTGCCGGGGCATCCTTTTGTGGAAGGCGATGCCGCTGACCCGCACGATGCGTACGCCAGGAGCAAATGGGCAGCCGAGCAGGCTCTGTGGGATGTCGCGCGCGACACCGATCTCGAGGTTACGGTCCTGCGCTTGCCGCTGATGTATGGCGCCGGAGTGAAAGGCAATTTCGCCAAGTTGGTCAATGCGGTTGCACGCGGCGTACCGCTGCCGTTGGGCGCCGCCGCGAACCGGCGCAGTCTCTTGTCCGTCGCCAACTTTGCGAGCGCGGTCGACGCGCTGCTCGCATCGAACATGCCGGCGCTGCGACATCGCGCTGCGACCTATTTCATCGCCGATGCGGAAGCGCCCTCGACTCCGGCGTTGATTCACGCTATTGCCAACGCGCTTGGCGTTTCGGCGCGGCTGGTATCAGTGCCGCTACCGTTGCTGCGTCTGGCCGGAGCGTGCGTCAATCGGTCTGCGGCGATTGCGCGGCTAACGAATTCGCTGGAAGTCGACACGGCGGCGTTTCGCGGTGCGACCGGCTGGCGTCCGCCGTTCACGCTGGAGGACGGGCTGCGCGACGTGACGTCGAACGCCGGCTGATCGTTGCCGCTCGCTATAATCGCCGTTTATCGTTCGGATGACTCCATGCTTTCCCGGTCCGGCGGACGACTCGCTGATGAGCTGCGCGCGGTGCGCTTAACGCGCCAGTACACAAAGTACGCCGAAGGCTCGGTCTTAATCGAAATGGGCGACACGCGCGTGCTGTGCACCGCCAGCGTCGAAGACGGCGTGCCCGCGTTCCTCAAGGGCAAGGGCCGCGGGTGGCTCACGGCGGAGTACGGCATGCTGCCGCGCGCGACCAACACGCGCATGCGCCGTGAAGCCGCGGAGGGCCGGCAGTCCGGCCGCACGCAGGAGATTCAGCGGCTGATCGGCCGCAGTCTGCGTGCGGTGACCGACCTCTCTGCACTCGGCGAGCAGACGCTGAAGGTCGATTGCGACGTGTTGCAGGCCGATGGCGGCACGCGTTGCGCATCGATCACCGGCGCATGCGTCGCGGTGGCCGATGCGCTTGCGTGGTGCAAAGCGCAAGGCGGCATCACCCGCGAGCCATTGTCCGATTTCGTCGCGGCGGTCTCCGTCGGCGTCATCGACGGGTCAGCGTTGCTCGACCTTGACTACTTTGAGGATGCGAGTTGCGATACCGACATGAACGTCGTGATGACCGGCGCCGGGGGATTCGTCGAAGTGCAGGGGACGGCGGAAGGGGCACCGTTCACCCGCGCGGAAATGGACACGCTTATCGGCTTGGCGCAAAGCGGCATTGGGCGCTTGATCGAGGTGCAGAAGGCCGCGCTTGGACGCTAAGGCTGCGCTTGGCGCTAAAGGCTCACACGACTCCACCGCCGTCTGCCTTCCCAATCTGGCACGCCACCCTTGTTTTCCCGACTCGTTCTCGCTTCGGGCAATCCCGGCAAGTTGCGGGAATTCCGTCGCTTGTTCTCACCGTTGGGAATCGAGGTGATAACGCAAGCGGATTTGGGCATTGCCGAAGTGCCCGAGCCGCACGTCACGTTCATCGAGAACGCGCTCGCCAAGGCCCGCCACGCAAGCGCGCAGGCGCAGTTACCGGCGTTGGCCGACGATTCGGGAATTTGCGTGGCCGCATTGAACGGCGCGCCCGGCGTGCACTCCGCCCGCTACGCAGGTGAGCCCGCGTGCGATCGCCGCAACAACGAAAAGCTGGTCGCGGCGCTCCACTCCATCACCGATCGCCGCGCGCATTACTACTGCGTGCTGGCACTTGTTCGGCGAGCGCACGATCCGGAGCCGATCATCGCTGAAGGCGCGTGGCACGGCACCATCGTCGAAAATCCGCGCGGCGGCGGCGGGTTCGGCTACGATCCCTATTTTCAGGACAGCGAGACGGGATTGACGGGCGCCGAGCTGCCGCTGGCCAGGAAGAACGAGATTTCGCACCGCGGCCGCGCAATGCGCGCATTGCTCGCGAAGCTCGCCGACATGAAAGACAACGAATGACCAACGCAGCCGCGGCAGCGCGGACCGGGGTCGACGTGGCTACGCTCACGCGGCCGCATTTCGCGGTGCTGCCGCCGCTCGCGCTTTACGTGCACATACCGTGGTGTCTCAAGAAATGCCCGTATTGCGATTTCAACTCGCACGAAGCGCGCGGGCCGGTGCCGGAAGAAGCTTACGTCGATGCGCTCATTGCGGATCTGGAAAGTGCGCTGCCGCTGATCTGGGGGCGCAAGATCGTGTCCGTGTTCATCGGCGGCGGAACGCCGAGCCTGTTCGAAGCTGCCGCGATCGACCGGCTGCTCGCTGGCGTTCGCGCGCGCGTGCCGCTGCTGCCCGCCGCGGAAGTGACACTCGAAGCCAATCCCGGGACGTTTGAACGACAGAAGTTCGCCGGTTTTTTTGGCGCGGGTGTCAACCGCCTTTCGCTCGGCGTGCAGAGCTTCGATACGCAGATGTTGCAGGCGTTGGGAAGAGTGCACGATGCCGACGAGGCACGCCGCGCGGCGGAAGCGGCGCTGATGATCTTTGGCAACGTGAACTTCGATTTGATGTACGCGTTGCCGCGGCAAACCGTCGCGCAGGCGCGTGCCGACGTCGCCGCTGCGCTGGCGTTCGGGCCATCGCACCTGTCGTTCTATCACTTGACACTCGAGCCGAACACGCTGTTCCACCGCTATCCTCCGCCGTTGCCGGATGACGATACCGCTGCCGACATCGACGATAACGTTCGGGCGATGGTATGCCACGCGGGCTATCGTCATTACGAGACGTCGGCTTACGCGAAGGCCGGTTGCGAATCGGTGCACAACACGAATTACTGGCGCTTTGGCGACTATTTGGGCATCGGCGCCGGCGCGCATTCCAAGCTCTCGTTTTCCGACCGAATCGTGCGGCAGGTCCGCTGGAAGCAACCGACGCAGTATCTCGAACGCGTTGGCGCCGGCACTCCGCTGATGGAGGAAACCGAGGTCTCGCGCTTCGACGTCGGTTTCGAATTCATGTTGAACGCACTGCGGCTTGTCGATGGCGTGCCGGCGGCGCTGTTCGCCGAACGCACTGGGTATCCGCTGGCCCAGATCGCGCGGACAATCGCGGCGGCGACGAACAAGGGCTTACTCGACCCCGACCCGACGGTGCTGAAGCCCACCGAACTGGGGCGGCGATTCTTGAACGATCTGCAGGCGCTGTTTCTGCCCGCGCCTCGTGCAAGCCCGAGCGACGCGCGTCCGCTGATGCGGAAATTGGGACAGACCACGATTTTCGAGCGAGACACGCCAACGAGGACAGATCCACTCGAAAATCGTGGTCTGTCCCCGGGTAAGCGATGACGCAGGCCATCGCGCGTTACGCATTGACGCTCACCGAGGCCGTGGAAGCGATCGCCGACGGACAACTGACCGCGCGGTCGCTCGCGGAAGCCCAACTCGCGCGCATTGCGGGAACCGAAGCCGCAATCGGTGCGTGGGCAACGCTGGATTCGGGACACGTGCGCAAGTGCGCGGATCGGTGCGACACCGCGGCTCGCAGCTTGCCGCTTGCCGGAGTCGGCATCGGCGTCAAAGACATCATCGCCACCGCGGATCTGCCGACGGAAATGGGCTCGCCGATCTTCGCGGGGCATCGGCCCGCGCGCGATGCTGCGTGCATCGAACGCTTGAAAGCTGCGGGTGCTTACGTGTTCGGCAAGACGGTAACGACACCCTTTGCCTTCATGGATCCCGGCAAGACGCGCAATCCGTGGGATCCGGCGCACACGCCCGGCGGGTCGTCGTCGGGATCGGCTGCCGCGGTGGCGGCCGGACATGTCGCCGGTGCGCTCGGCACGCAGACCAACGGTTCGGTGATCCGCCCGGCAGCGTATTGCGGCATCGTCGGATTCAAGCCGACGGTGAACACAATCCCCTTCGCCGGCACGCACCAGTTCAGCGAGACGCTCGATACCATCGGCACGTTTGCACGGACCGTCGAAGACGCGGCGCTCCTCGCCAGCGCGGTGACGGATCGCGGACGCCTGGCGGGCGCGATCACACCCTTGGCGAAGCCGCCGCGCCTGGCGTATCTCAGCGCATTTCCCTGGACGCAGCTCGATTGCGACGCCGGCGATGTCCTCGAAGCCGCCGTGACGCAACTGCGGACGCGGTCCGAAGTGGTAGCCGTCGAGTTTCCGTCGGCGTTTCGGGACGCCAACGTGGTCTTTCGCACGATCATGCTGCACGAGGCCGCGCGGCACTTGGGTGCGCTGCAGGCGCGCGAACGCGCCCGGTTTTCACCGCAGCTCAACGCGGCGCTTGACGAGGGTCGTAACGTGAGCGAAACCGCATATGAGTCTGCACTCGCGATCCGCGAACGCGCCATTGCCGATTTCACCGAGTGGCTCGACGGCTTCGATGCGGTGCTCACACCTTCTGCTCCCGGGCCGGCGCCATGGAGCCTTGCCACGACGGGCGACCCTTCGTGCTGCACGCTATGGTCGTTCACGGGATTCCCCGCAATCTCGATCCCCGTGGGTCACGCGCAAGCGTTGCCGATCGGGTTGCAACTGGCAGCGCCGCAGGGCCGCGACGATCACCTGTTGGTCGTCGCCGCGTGGTGCGAGGCGCGACTGCCGTTCCGCGGACTCGTGTAGGCGCCGCGGATTGATCGCGCGTTGTCTTCAGGTATCGTGCACAACGAACCGCATCGTAGATGAAGCGCGCGAAACGGCATCCGCCGATGCGCGCGCCCAAGGTGCGCAACCCCGTCGCACGCTCGCCGCTGCTCGGCAAAGGGGGTCCGCACGGCAAGACCACCGCGGCGAAGCGCCGGCAAGCCAAAGTCGAACTCGTGAAGTTATCCCGTGACGAAAATTCCCACGAGTGACCCGACGACGCTGTGCCGCCGCGACTTGGAGTCCGGCCGCATGCGTGAGCTCTACATCGCAGCGACCGGCGGGCCAGGTCATGCGCTCGACGACGAGCAGCTGTCGGCGTCGTTGACCACGGTGCTCGCGGCGAAACCCAAGGGCGCGGGCTGGTGGGTATTCGCGTACGGGTCGCTGTTGTGGAATCCACTCTTTCCCATTGCCGAAGCACGGCCCGGGCGCGTGCACGGACTGCACCGCCGCTTTTGC
>JBPCLS010000044.1:0-7048 GCA_051003055.1 Casimicrobiaceae bacterium | reverse complement strand
ACGGCCCGGGCCAGACCAAATCGGCGTTGATGCACGGCGCGCAAGGGGACCGCCCCGCTGGCAAATCAAAACCCGTGCCGGCTCTGCTGATGAAACGACGCACGCGCGAGGTCGAGAACGCCTGACCGTCGCTCGGTCGCTTCTTAAGGCGTTCGCACGAAGGGCGTCCCGAATTACGCCGGCAACCGCGCGTACTGCGGTTTCAATTTCTCCAACGTGGCGGTGAATCCAGCCAGCCGCGCGCGCTCTTGCTCGACTACGACCGGCGGCGCTCGCGCGACGAAATTTTCGTTGCGCAATTTCGCGTCCGCCTTCGCGATTTCCCCTTCGATCCGCGTGATCTCACGTCCGAGGCGTTCGCGCTCTGCCGCGGGATCGGTCTTGCGGTCGAGCATGACCTGGAACGAATCGATGAACTTCACCGGGGCTTCGGTCGCGGGCAAGGTCGTAACGTATTCGATGTCGGAAATTCGCGCGAGTGGCTTCAGGTAGTCGCTGTTGCGGCGGGAAAAAAGGATGTCCCCGGCCACGACCACGCGCACTTTTTCGGCGGGCGAAAGACTCATCTCGCCGCGCAGCTCGCGGCAGGCGTTGACCAGCCGTTTGAGCACGGCGATCTCGTTCTCGGCCTCCGCATCGCGTTTATCGGGGTCGGACACCGGATAGGGAGCGAGCGAAACGGTGTCACCGGTCTTGCCGGCGAGCGGCGCGACGATCTGCCAGAGCTCTTCGGTTATGACCGGAATGACCGGATGGGCGAGGCGCAGCACGGCTTCCAACACGCGGACCAACGTCCGGCGCGTACCGATTTGCTTTGCCTCCTCCGCGCTTTGCAATTGCACTTTCGCGAGCTCGACGTACCAGTCGCAGTACTCGTCCCACACGAATTCGTAGAGGGCACGCGCCGCGAGGTCGAAGCGGTATGCGCCGATTTGCTCCGCCACTTCGCTCTCCGCTTGCTGCAGCCGCGACACAATCCACCGGTCCGCGAACGACAACGTCGCAGGCTGCGCAGGGTCGAGGCCGGTATCCCTGCCCTCGACGTTCATCAGAACGAAGCGCGCGGCGTTCCATAACTTGTTGCAGAAATTGCGGTAGCCTTCGCATCGGTTCAAGTCGAAGTTGAGCGTCCGGTTGAACGTCGCGAGTGACGCGAAAGTAAAGCGCACCGCGTCGGCGCCAAACGAGGGAATCCCGTGCGGAAACTGCTTGCGGGTGCGGTGGGCGATGCTTTGCGCCTGGCGCGGATCGAGCATGTTCGCCGTGCGCTTCGCCACCAGGGTTTCGACGTCGACGCCGTCGATCAAGTCAATCGGGTCGAGGACGTTGCCTTTCGACTTCGACATCTTCTGCCCATCTTCGTCGCGCACCAGGGCGTTGATGTACACGTCGCGAAACGGGACGTGGCCGGTGAAGTAGGTCGTCGTCATGATCATCCGCGCGACCCAGAAGAAGATGATGTCGAAGCCGGTGACGAGCACCGAGGAGGGCAGGAATGTCTGCAATTCCCTCGTCGCGCGGGGCCATCCCAATGTCGAATGGCACCACAGCGCGGAGGAGAACCACGTGTCGAGCACGTCCTCGTCCTGCGTGAGCGCGTTGGGCTCGCGCCCTAGCTTGGCCTTGGCTTGCGCGCGCGCGTCCGCGGCGCTGCGCGCGACGTAGAAGCCGCCAGCGTCGTCGTACCAGGCCGGGATTCGGTGTCCCCACCAGAGCTGCCGGGAAACACACCAGTCTTGAATGTGGTCGATCCAATGCAAATAGGTCGAGCGCCACTCTTCCGGCACGAAGCGCACGCGCTCTTGCGTCTTGCCGTCAACTGGCTGAATGCCTTCGTTGACCGCCGCAAGACAAAGTTCCGCAATCGTCTTGCCGGGAAATAACGAATGCGTCGCGGGTGCCGGCTTCTTCAGTGCGACAAACCACTGGTCCGTCAGCATCGGCTCCACGACTTCGCCGCTGCGGCCGCAACGCGGCACGACCATCTTGTGCGGTTTCTCCGACACCAGCAGTCCGGCGGCGGCCAAATCGGCGAGCACCGCGGTACGCGCCACATAACGATCGAGCCCACGATACTTGATTGGTGCGTTATCGTTGACCTGCGCCTGCAGATCGAGCACGGTGAGCGCTGGCAGCTTGTGCCGCTGCGCGACGTCCCAGTCGTTGAAATCGTGCGCCGGCGTGATCTTCACGCAGCCGGTGCCGAACTCGCGATCGACATAATCATCAGCGATGACCGGGATCAATCGTCCGGTGAGCGGCAACTCGACCTCTTTGCCGACGAAGCGAGCGTAGCGTTCGTCCGCCGGATTGACCGCGACCGCCACATCGCCCAGCATTGTTTCAGGACGCGTGGTGGCGACGACGAGCGAACCGGATTTATCACGCAGCGGATACCGGATCTCCCAAATCCTGCCCTTTTCTTCCTCATTGTCGACTTCGAGATCCGACACTGCGGTTCCCAGCGTCGGGTCCCAGTTGACCAGCCGCTTGCCGCGGTAGATGAGACCGTCCTCGTACAACCGTACGAACGTTTCCAGAACAGCCGCGGTGAGCCCTGCATCCATCGTGAAGCGCTCGCGCGTCCAGTCCGCGGAGGCGCCCATCCGGCGCATCTGGCGAGTGATCGACGATCCCGATTCCTCTTTCCATGCCCACACGCGTTGCTCGAATTGCTCGCGGCCAAGGTCGTGACGCGTTTTACCTTCCAATTTGAGCTGTTGCTCGACGACGATTTGCGTGGCGATGCCGGCGTGGTCGACGCCAACCTGCCAGAGCGTGTTGTCGCCGCGCATCCGGTGGTAGCGGATCATCACGTCCATCAGCGTCTGCTGAAACGCATGACCCATGTGCAGCGTGCCGGTCACGTTTGGAGGCGGGAGCTGGATGCAAAACGCCTCTGCGCCCTCCTTGAACGACGGCGCAAAGTATCCGCTCGACTCCCAGATCGGATACCACTTCGCCTCGATGGCGTGGGGCTCAAAACTTTTGGGCAGTTCCATGAGTCGTAATAGTCGCGATTGCTCTTCTTGAAAGTGCCACGTTTTCTGTTGGCCCCTGGAATTTCTTGAATTAGTTTAGCGTAGTGAGTAGTGGAAGCGGTTTGCTCACAATCAAGTACCATGCACCGAATTCGTTGCATAAGGAGCCCGCCATGATCGCTGCACAAGCCCGCCTTACCCATTTCGCGGTAGTCGCGGCCGTTGCGCTTCTCGCGGCCGGTGCGCCCGCGGATCGCGCGTTTGCCCAAGCGACTTACTTCGACGTGGTCCGCGGATCGGGTCCGCACGACGTTGCCGCATCGCCTGCGCCAGGCGGACCGGTCTACTACACCGGCCAGCGCAACGGCACGCTCGGTATCGTTGATCCGGGCACCGGCAAGGTCGAGGAGGTATCACTCGGGCAGCGCTCAGCGCCACATGGCGTGATCGTCGGACCCGACGGAGCGCCCTGGATCACCGACAGCGGATTGAACGCGATCGTGCGCGTGGACCCCACGACACGGGAGGTCAAGGCATGGCGGCTGCCTGAGGAAGCGCGCGGTGCGAACCTCAACACCGCGACTTTCGACAGGAAGGGACGGATCTGGTTTACCGGGCAGTCCGGGTGGTATGGCCGGCTGGATCCCGCACCCAGCGACATGAAGGTGTGGCGATCACCGCGCGGCAACGGCCCCTATGGCATCACCACGACGCCGAGCGGCGACGTCTACTACGTGTCGCTCGCCGGCAGCCACCTCGCGCGCGTCGACCTCGAGACAGGCGAGGCCATGGTGATCGAGCCGCCGACAGCGCGGCAAGGTGCGCGCCGCGCATGGTCCGACGCCAAAGGCCGCGTCTGGGTCAGCTACTGGAACACGGGCCACGTCGGCATGTACGACCCTGCCACGAAGGCGTGGAAAGAGTGGAAGCTGCCGGGCGATCGCCCGCAGGCGTATTCGGTCTGGGTGGATGATCGCGACTAGGTATGGCCGACCGAGTGGTCGAGTAACGCGATCGTGCGCTTCGACTCCTCGACCGAGAAATTTACGAGCTACCCGTCGGACCGCGACGGCGCGCGCGTGCGGCAGATGCTCGGCCGCGGCGGTGAGGCATGGGGAGCGGAGTCGGGGACGGATCGGTTGGTGCGGATTAAGTAGCCCACCACTTCAACGGATCCAGTGCGAACGAGCGCCTTTGAGACTGCGGCTCGCTTCTAACGCAGGGACGCAATCATCGAACCACCGCCGCCTGACTTGCGACGGGCGGCTCCTGCTTGACGCTTCCTGTTGCTTCGCGCCGCGCGAGCTTTCGTCCGACCGCGCGGGCCACTGCGTCCAGCGTGACCATCAATGTCGCAAAGTCTTTGGGAGTAAGCGCCTGATCGGCATCGCACCAGGCTTCGGTGGGGTTGGGATGGACCTCGACCAAAAGCCCATCGGCTCCGGCCGCGATGGCCGCGCAAGACAGCGCAGGCACCATCCACGCCTTGCCGCCCGCGTGCGACGGATCGGCGATGACCGGCAGATGCGTTTCCTTCTTTGCCACCGCGATTGCCGTGACATCGAGCACGTTGCGATAACCGCTCTCGAAGGTCCGGATTCCGCGTTCGCATAGCACGATCCTATGGTTGCCGCCCGCCGCGATGTATTCGGCGGCCATCAGCCACTCGTTGATCGTCGCGCTCATCCCCCGCTTCAGCACGACGGGCACGTTGACGCGGCCGACCTCCTTTAGCAGGTCGAAATTCTGCATATTGCGCGTCCCGATCTGAATGACGTCCACGGCCGCCGACAGGAACGTGTCGAGCATGCGCACGTCCATCAGCTCGGTCACGATCGGCAGGTTGTGGCGCGCCGCCGCCTGCTGGAGCAGCTTGAGTCCATCCACACCCTTACCCTGAAACGCGTAGGGACTTGTTCTGGGCTTGAAGGCGCCGCCGCGCATCAGCCGTGCGCCTCCAGCCGCGACCGCGTCGGCCGCCAGGTTCATCTGCGCTTCCGTTTCGACCGAGCACGGACCCGCAATCATTTGCACTTCCGCGCCGCCGAGCGGGACGTCGCGCACCTGGACGATCGTGCTCGTGCGATGCCACTCTCGCGCAACGAGCTTGTAAGGCTTGACGATGTGCATCGATCGCTCGACGCCGGGCAACGAATCGAACATTTCCGGATCGAGCTTGCGCTCATCGCCGATCGCACCGATCAAGGTTCGTTCGGTGCCGCGCGAAATATGGACGCCCAGTCCCTGCGCCAGAATCCTGGCTTCAACCACGGCGATTTCGGCTTCGCCGGCATCTGGCTGCATGACAATGATCATCGTATCTCTCCACTTTCTCGCCGCCAGCGCTCGATTTCACGCTCGATGGTCTCGGCTACGTAAGCGTGCAGCAACTCACCCACTTCGCGACTGATCGTGACGACGAGCTCAGCGCTTGCGCGATCGACGATCGGCTGCAGATGCAGGCCAAGCTGCTCGCGCAAGCCGATATCGGTAAACAGATCGATCCGCTGCAGTACCTGCATCCGGATCTCTTCGGCCATCGCCATCCAGCGGACATCATCATGGGCGAGAAGCGCGGGAACCGACGTCGTGTTCTCTTCCATCGCGGGCCACGCGGGCAAATTGGTTGCTTCGGCGCCGGCGGACTCGTCCGGTTGCGCGGCGAATTCCTCGACGACGACCGGCTCATCGGGTTGCGCCACCGATTCCTCGACGACAGCTGACTCATCCGATCGTGGCGCGAATTCTTCGGCGACTGCATCATCCTGGAGCGCCGTGAGTTCATCGACTGCCTCATCCTCAGGCGTCGTCAATTCATCGACCACCTGATCATAAAGCGCAGTCGGTTGTTCGACTTCCTCCTCTGGTTGGGTCGCAATTTCTGCGGCGCCGCCAAGGGCATCCTCGACCGGTTGTGGTTCGACGAAGGCGTCGTCGTCGCGTCCCGCCGGTGGCGGCTCCCGATCGAAGTCGCGCTCGACATTGGTCTCTCCGCGTCCGGGTTCTGGTGTTTCAATGTCAGGCACGACAATGACCGAATCGGCGGCGGCGGCGTCGATAACCGAACGTGCGTCATCGTCGTCGAAGTCGAGCCATGCCGAGGGCTCGCCTCCTGGTTCGATCGGGTCGAGGACCGACGGCACTTCGATCTCTTCGACCGCATCGGTCAAGATCGGCACATCGTCCAGCACGTCGGACGCTGTTGGCGTCGAGTCGAGTCGTTCGCGAGGCTCGGCAAGACGCTCGGCGAGGAGACCGCTGTGCGTCATCTGAGCCGCCGTCTCGGGGGACACCGCTTCGGTCAGTACGGGAATGTCATCGCGCGCGCGATTACGACGCATCAGCGCGTCCGCCTGGTCGAGCAGTTCGCGCGCGGTGGGCATCCGTTTAACCTCGATCGGAGAGGTTATGCGCGCGCAGTTCATACCCGCGCTCGCGGTAGAAGCGATAACGTTCGCGGCCCGACTGCGCATCGGCCTCAGTATTGGGCACGATCTCGGCGAGACGTTCGAAGCGACTGAAAAATGGCGGCGGAGCCGAGTGCAGGTTGATCAACACCTGAGCGGGACCGTTATGTTCCAGCGCATGGTCGATCCACACCGGCGTCTGCGCTGCCAGCGGGCTCCCCATCCGGCAATGCGGCACAAAGCCGGTCGCCGGCGCGATCCACAACAGACGATCAAGCGCGTCGGTAGTGATCGCGTCCGGGGTCAGCACGCGAACGCTGCCGTGCGCCGCAAACACTTTCGCTACAAGCCTGGCTGCCACACCGAGGCGATCGGCGACGTGCGTGTAAAAATCGATCGTCGTCATGCCGTGGGTTCGCCGCGCACAACTGCTTGGGGAATGGGCACCTGCTCGCTCACTGCGGCCGATCGTTCACGCGGCTGCATGCTCCTGCGCCAGCAGCCAGGTGGCGAGCATCGGAACCGGGCGGCCGGTGGCGCCTTTTTCCTTGCCGTCCTTCCAGGCGGTCCCGGCGATGTCGATATGCGCCCAGTCGTATTTCTTGGTGAAGCGCGACAGAAAACACGCCGCCGTGATGCTGCCACCGGCGCGCCCCGCAA
>JBPCLS010000043.1:0-2686 GCA_051003055.1 Casimicrobiaceae bacterium | reverse complement strand
GAGCGACGTCAACGACTTCGACTTTTACCGCAGCACCACGGATGCATACCTACGGATGGCGGTAAGGTATCGGGCTGGCCTTCCCCCTCATGTTGACCCGAATGATTGGATCATCATGTTCGCGACGACCACGGAGGAGGCTATGCTAACCGACGTCGCGGCTGACATCGCCAAACGCGGGTTTAGTTTTTTCAGGCTGGTTTGACCGCCGCGCCACTGGTTGCTTGGCGGCCTCGCTCGCCTCGGCTCAGCCTCGCTGAATGCCGGGCCATAACTTCCATTCCGTCTACATGGCCGCTGGGGCTGTTTTATTGCGGGTGGACTCTGCGGCGGAACCGTCGTGGAATCACAGACGCACATCCCTTAAAACGGAGGCAGCGATGGCACGTCCAACGGCCCAAGCGGAGCACCATTTCCGGAATGCGTTCTTGCACGTAACAATAGAAGATAGCCCAAACGATGCGATCGCAGATTTAGCAGAGGGCTTAGAGTCCGTTTCGAAACTCATGTTGCTCTCGCGATGCGGCGAGAGAGCTGCATGATGGATGCGGCGTAAAGGAATGCTCTTGCGGAGGCGATTGTAGCCTCAAAGTCCTTTGCCAGTCTTCGATTGCGTCCGATCCAAGCGAAGAAGCGCTCGACGACCCATCTGCGCGGCAGGACTCTGAATCCGACCTGATCACGATACTTGTTGACAATCTCGACGATGATGCTGGTCGCAGTGGCGACCAGCTCGCCGGAATATCCGCCATCGGCGAAGACGCGAACAATGAAGGGGAAGATGCGGCGAGATGCTCGCAGAAGCAGCCCGCCTCCGTCGCGATCCTGGATACTTGCTGGATGCGGTTCGAGCATGAGACCACGACCATCGGTGTCGACGAGCGCATGGCGCTTGCGGCCGTTGACTTTCTTGCCGGCATCGTAGCCACGCGGTCCACCGGACTCCGTCGTTTTCACGCTTTGGCTGTCGATAATAGCTGCCGAGGGGCTGGCGTGCCGTCCAGCCCGTTCACGATCAGCCATGACGAGCGCGTGGTTGATCTTCTCGAACAGGTAGGCATCGCGCCATGTCGCAAACCAGCGATAGACCGTGCCCCACGGCGGAAGGTCTGTTGGCAACTGACGCCACGGACAGCCGGATCGCATTACGTAGAAAATGCCGTTGACAATCTCGCGGAAGGGCCAAGCCCGGGGTCGTCCAGTAGTGCCGGCAGCGGGCAAATACGGTTCGATCACGCGCCACTCTTCGTCGGTCACATCCGACTGGTAACGTGCAGTTTTGCGGCTATGATCTTTCCGGCTGGCGGGGGTCCACATAGGCAAACTCCGGGGTTGGCATTAGCGGCTCCCTGGAATCACCTCGATCTCAACTACGCAACCTGCACCTACCTTTCGAACCGGCCCTTTGTTCATTCCAGAGGGAGAGCGCCATGAAACTTCCCCGCCGAACTTTTCTGCATCTGGCAGCGGGCGCTGCCGCGAGCACGGCGATGACGGCGAGCGGCCGGGCTTCAGCGCAGCCTGCGCCGGCGGCGCGCGTGAAAGGCCCGCTGATCTGGCTCGACATGGACCAGAAGGAGCTTGACGACGCTTACGATCAGAGCGTCTACGCGCCGAATATGCAGCAGGTGCTGAGGCGTGGCGCACGCAACAGCGAGCTGGTGCGCGAGCGCCTTGGCGCGCCGAAGCGACTGACCTACGGGCCGACGCCCATCGAGGGGCTCGACCTCTATCCTGCCAAGGCGGCGAACGCACCGATCAATGTCTTCGTGCATGGCGGCGCGTGGCGCGTTGGGCTCGCTAAGGATAACGCCCATCACGCCGAAATGCTCGTCAACGCCGGCGCCCATCTCGTCGTTCTCGACTTCAACAACGTCGTCGAGACCGGCGGTAACCTGATGACCATGGCCGACCAGATTCGGCGCGGCGTTGCCTTCGTCTACAAGAACGCCAAGAGCTTCGGCGGCGATCCCGAGCGGATTTATGTCAGCGGGCATTCCTCCGGCGGCCACTGGGTTGGCGTGCTGCTCACCACCGACTGGCAGAAGGATTTCGGCGTGCCGCCGACAATGATCAAGGGCGGCGTTGCCGGCAGCGGCTTATTCGATTTGAAGCCGGTGCGACTCTCCGCGCGCTCGAACTATGTGAAGTTCACCGACGAGGTCGAGGCGAGCCTCAGCGCCCAGCGCCATCTCGACAAGCTGGTGGCACCGGTTGGCCTTGTCTATGGCACCGCCGAAACGCCAGAATTTCAGCGCCAGAGCCGCGATTTCGCGGAGGCTGTTCGGAAGGCGGGCAAGCCCGTGACGCTCTCCGTGCTGGAGGGCTACAACCACTTCGAGGTTTGGGAGCAACTTGCCAATCCCTACAGCCTGTTCGGCCGCGCGGTATTGGACCAGATGAAGCTTCGACCGACGTGAACACTGCCGCACGCCTCGGTATTCCATAAATTCCGATATGCGACACCGACACTGACAGTCCAATTCCCATTATTCAGGATGCGGTCGCGTAGTTTCGAAACGGGCTCTAAGACGAACCGGTTGTTGAAGGCCCCCGCCGCTGTCGTCGTCGTATCGATGACCGTGTTGAAACGCTTGCTGCAGCGTGGTGAGCAGATTGACAGTGGCGGTGGTTGTGGCGACGCCGTTGCCCGAGGCGAAGCTGCCGAGATCCAGCCCGCTGGGCC
>JBPCLS010000042.1:0-6262 GCA_051003055.1 Casimicrobiaceae bacterium | reverse complement strand
CCCAGATGCGGTCCGACAGTTTCGACGAGGTGTCGACGTTCTCGACATATTGTTTGGTCAGTTGCCGGCGGTCGGTCCCCAGCGCGGCGTCGAGAAACTGGATCGCCTGCACGCGCGGGAGTTCAATCGACTTGCGCGACTGGCGCATGGCGTCGAACGCGCGCATCACGTGCTGCTGGCGGCCGAGGACGTCGAGAGCCGGCAACTGGCGCAGCCAGCCCGATGCGGACTTGGCCGTCAACAGCGGATCGGCAACATCCTTGGTTCCTGACGATAAGAAGTCGAACATGGCAACTCGCGAGGGGATAGGCGTGCGTCGAAGCCAACGACGCTTTTAACGACGTGCGACCGGCGAATCGACAGGGATTCGCGATGCACACGAAAGAATGGTAAGCGGAACCAACATTTATAGCCCAAATCCAACTCGGGCGCAAAGGAGGCGCGCGGCTTCGCAAAACCAGTCGGCTACAATTTGCGTTGGTCTCATATAACCGTGAGCGGACGAAACATTCGCCTCCGCTCTTCGTTTACCATTTCCCTGGATGGGTTCCCCTTATGTCGTTCGTATCGCATCGTCCGTTGTATAGCAACCGTCTGTCGTCCGACCAATTGCGCCGGCGGATCACTTGGTCTGCGCTATTCTTTCTCGTAATGTCCCTGAGCCTTGCGACGTTGGAGGCTGCGTCGCAAACAACCATACCAGCAGGAGAAAGCAAGTTGGATGCCAAATCTGGAGCGCTACAAAAACTAGATGTAAAACAAGGAGTTGGAGCGGAGGCCACGACCGGCAAACCGGTGCTCGTCCATTACACCGGCTGGTTGCACGATCCGGCGCAGCCTGAAGGGAAAGGCAAGAAATTCGATAGTTCGCGTGACCGCGGCGTCCCCTTCGGGTTTTTCCTCGGAGCCGGCAAAGTGATCAAGGGTTGGGATGACGGAGTCGTAGGCATGAAGGTCGGCGGTCAACGCCGGCTCGTAATTCCGCCGCAGATGGCGTACGGGGAACGCGGCGCCGGCGGCGTCATTCCCGCGAACGCGACGCTCGTGTTCGACGTCGAGTTGATCGAAGTCAAGTAGGAGGCTTAAGCGGTGTTGCCTCGCGACAGCGGTACGATGGTCAAACGCCGGCTCGACTATCGTCCGCCCGCGTTCTTGATCCCCTCGATTCACCTCGAGGTCGATCTTGATCCCGCGGCTACGCGAGTGACCAGCGTCATCGAATTCCGGCGCAACCCAAACGCCGCACGGGAAGACCGCACGTCGGCGTTGATCCTCGATGGCGAGCAGCAGGACGACGTTTCGATCGAACTCGATGGCGCGCCGATTCCGCCCGAAGCGTTCATTCTGACCGAGCGCTCGCTGTCAATTCGCGCCGTCCCCGACGCAGGGCGCCTCACCATCCGCTCGCTGCTGGCGCCGGCGAAGAACCTCGCGCTGGAAGGGCTGTACGTGTCTTCGGGCGTGTTTTGTACGCAGTGCGAACCCGAAGGCTTTCGCCGCATCACCTATTTTGCGGACCGGCCTGACGTGCTGACCCAGTATACGGTCACTCTTCGTGCTGATCGCCTCGCCTATCCGGTACTGCTTTCCAACGGCAATCTCGTATCCCAGGGAAGCGTACCTGACGGCCGTCATTTCGCAACGTGGCATGACCCTTTCCCGAAGCCGTCCTATCTGTTCGCGCTGGTCGCCGGAAATCTAGCGGCGCTGGAAGACGAGTTCACGACGCGGCGCGGCCGGCGCATTGCGCTCAAGATTTTCTCGACACAAAGGAACCTGCCACGCTGCCGGCATGCGATGGACTCGCTCAAGCGATCGATGCAATGGGACGAAGAGCGCTTCGGACTCGAATACGACCTGGACGCTTTCATGATCTTCTGCGCCGACGATTTCAACATGGGCGCGATGGAGAACAAGGGTCTCAACATCTTCAACAGCCGCCTCGTGCTGGCCGATGCCGCAACGGCGACCGATGACGACTACAGTGCGATCGAGAGCGTTATCGGCCACGAGTATTTTCACAACTGGACGGGCAACCGCGTCACGTGTCGCGACTGGTTTCAACTCTCGCTCAAGGAGGGTTTGACCGTCTTTCGCGATCAGGAATTTTCGAGCGACTCGAACTCGCGCGCCGTCGAGCGCATCGGCGCCGTCGAGTATCTGCGCCGTGACCAGTTCGGCGAAGACGCCGGGCCGATGGCCCATAACGTCCGCCCCGACGAATACCTGGAGATCAACAACTTCTATACGTCGACCGTCTACGAAAAAGGATCCGAAGTGATCCGCATGCAGCACACGTTGCTCGGCGCGAAGCGATTTCGGCGCGGCATGGATTTGTATTTCAAGCGTCACGACGGCCAAGCAGTAACGTGCGACGATTTCGTCCAGGCGATGCAAGATGCCTCCGGCATCGACCTCACACAATTCAGGCGCTGGTACAGCCAGGCGGGAACGCCCGTCCTCGCAGTCCGCGGAAGCTACGACGCCGCGGCGCGCACGTATACGCTCGACGTCGAGCAACGCACGGCGCCGACTCCCGGCCAGCCAACCAAACTGCCGTTTCACATTCCATTCACGGTGGGGTTGATCGGCCCGGACGGTCGCGACATTCCGGTAAAGCTGGAAGGCGAGACCGCCCCAGTCGGCACCACTCGCGTGCTTGACGTGCGCACCGCGCAGCAGAGCTTCCGCTTCATTGACGTCGATGCGCCCCCGATCCCGTCAATGCTGCGCGGCTTTTCGGCGCCGGTAAAGCTTGAGTTCGCCTACACCACCGACGAGCTCGTGTTCCTCGCCGCGCACGACAACGATCCGGTGAATCGCTGGGACGCGGCCCAACGCTGCTTCGTCAACGCCATCCTCGCGCTGGCCGTGGCGCATCGGCAACGGCAGCCGCTTGCGCTACCAAAGTCGCTCATCGAACTCGTGCGAACGCTGCTCGCCGACGGCGCGAGCGACCCCGCGCTGCTCGCGCTGGCGCTGCTGCCACCTGATCCCGCGTACGTGGCAGGGCTTACACAAGCGATCGACGTCGATGGCATCACCGCGGCCCGACAGTTCGTCGCACGAGAATTAGCTTTCTCGCAGCGGTCCGAGTTCGAGACCGTGTATCGCAGGCGTCGCGTGCGCGCTGCGTATGCACCCACTCCCGGGCAGACCGGCGCGCGCAAACTCGCGAATCTGTGCCTGCGTTATCTCGGGACGCTGAACGACATGCCCGCGCGCGCGCTGGCCGTCGCGCACTTCGATACGTCCGACAACATGACGGACACGATCGCGGCGCTGGCAGCGCTGAAGGACGGTACCTCCTCCGAGCGCGATTCGCTGTTCGCGCGCTTCGAAGCGAAGTGGCGCAACGAGCCGTTGGTACTGGACAAATGGTTTTCGCTCGAGGCGAGCTCGATGCGGCACGATACGCTCGCGCGCGTGCGGGGGCTGCTTGCGCACCCGCGCTTCAATACCCGAAACCCGAACCGCGTCCGCTCACTGGTCGGTTCCTTCGCATTGCGCAACTTTGCGCGCTTCCACGGCAGCGATGGCGCAGCGTATACATTCACTGCCGAACAGGTACTGGAGCTCGATCCGACCAACCCTCAACTCGCCGCGACGATCGCCGGTGCGTTCAACTTGTGGAAGCGCTTCACCGAGCCACGCCGGGGACTGATGCAGGCCGCGCTACAGCGGATTGCGCAGGCGCCAGGATTATCGCCCGACGTCACGGAAGTGGTGACTCGGACGCTGGCGGACTAGAAGAGAGCGTGATCCGCTGATCGATTGGGCGCAGGACCCAATGAGGTAACTCGCGCGCTCGGCCTCCTCGGACGGGCGAATGATGTGCAGCTATACGCGTCGGCCTCCAACCGCGCTCGCTGGCCGTCGATCCCTGCAAGCGGGGCCCCTCGCCGGTAACTCGCGCGGTTACCAGTACGTTTCGACGGTGATATGCCCCGGCTCGCGCCGCCGGTGCCTGCGCATTCCGCGGGCTATCAACACCGCCTGCGTGTCGTCGACCATCGCCGGATTGCCGCACAACATCGCGTGCGAGTTCTCGGCCGACAATGCGATACCCGCGCGCGCTTCCAACCGGCCGTCAGTAATCGCCGCGGGAATGCGCCCGGACAACGCGCCCAAATGAGCGTCGCGGCTCACGAACGGAACAAATGTGAACGCGCCCGCGTGCGCTTTGCCGATGCCGGTGATTTCTTCACCGTACGAGAGTTCCTCCGCGTACCGGACCGCGTGGACGAGCACGATGCGGCCGAACTTCGTCCATGGCTCCGCTGTGCGCAACATCGACAAAAACGGACCGAGACCGGTACCGGTGGACAGGCACCACAGCGTGTCGGTGGCGGGCGTTTCCCCGGCGCAGAAAAAACCGTTGGCGCGCGGAGCGAGCCACACCGACGCGCCGATCTCCAGCGCCGCCAGCCGCGGCGACAACGGGCCTTCCGGCAGCACGATGAAATAGAACTCGTGCGGCTGATCACCCGGCGGATTGACGAACGAGTAGGGCCGGCCCAGCATCGGCTCCTTGTGATCCGCCGGGGCGGGCAGCGCCAAGCGTCCGAACTGGCCGGCGATAAACGTCACCTCAGGCGCATCGACCTGCAGCGAAATGAGGCTTCCCGTCCAATGCTGCTTGCCTGCGACCCGGCCCTCCACCCATGCTGCCATGCGGAAACGCCCTCCCGTGTCGAGTAAAATCCTTGGATTATGCCTACGTCGATGCGCGCGACGACACTCGCCGGGACGAATGTCTACTTGCGCCCGCCGCGCCTCTCCGACGCCGTAGCTTTTTTGCGCGGCGTGCGGTCAAGCGCGAAGCTGCACCGCAACTGGGTCAAGATTCCGGATTCACCTAGGAACTTCGCTGCGTACGTGCGCCGTTATACGCGACGCGCGAAATCGTCGCGCCACGCCGGGTTTCTCGTGTTGCGGCGTACCGATGATGCGCTGGTGGGCGCCTACAACTTCTCGGAAATCGCGCACGGCGCCTTCGAAAGCGCGTATCTCGGCTATTACGCTTTTGCGCCGCTCGCGGCGCATGGTTACATGACCGAAGGTCTGCACCTCGCGCTTGATATCGCGTATCGCAAATTGCGGCTGCACCGCATCGAAGTGAACATCCAACCGACGAATTTCCGTTCGGTCGCGCTGGTCGAACGCGTTGGATTCACCTGCGAGGGTTTCTCGCGACGCTATGTGAAAATCGCCGGCCGCTGGCGCGATCACGTGCGCTACGCAATGCTTGCCGAAGACTGGCGCGCGTTGCGCAGCCGGCACCGCTCTCGTAACAAGCGTTGATGACACGAGAGTTCAATGTCGTGCGCGCGCTGGTCGCGGTCGTCGCGACGGTCGTTCTTGCCGCATGCGCCGCCGCCACGATCGACCCCGAAACCCCGAAATCGGTCCAGCGCTTAGGCTTAGCGCCGTACCAGGTTCATGAAGAATGTTTACAGCTCGTTCCGGGAGATCAACTCGAATATCGTTTCGAGGCAGCCGCCCCGCTCGCATTCAACATTCATTATCACGAAGGCACCGCGGTCGTCATGCCTCTATCGCGCGAGAACACCAAGGAGGAAATCGGCTTGTACGCGCCAAGTATCGCGCAGCACTATTGCCTGATGTGGGAAGCCGGCGCGCGAGCCACCACCCTCGATTACCGAGTACGTCTCAAGCGTGCACCGCGCTAGCCGTGCCTCCGTTGCGCGGCGCACCCTCGCGGTCGACCTCGACGGAACGCTGACCGACAATTTCGCGGGCATCGCCGGCTGTATTCGTCACGCACTTGCGTGTCTAGCAATCGCTGACCCGGGGGCCGACGCATTGCGCGCATGCGTCGGCCCACCCATGCACGAATCGCTGGGGAAGCTGCTTGGGAGTGCCGACCCCACTCTGGTCGAGACAGCACTCGCCCACTACCGCAACCGCTACGCGACGCTCGGATGGCGGGAGAACGTCGCGTACCCTGGTATCGGCGACCTGCTGAGCTCACTCGCAGATGACGGCGAGCGGTTGTACCTGTGCACGACCAAACCGCAGCAATTTGCAGAGATGCATCAGTGCGCGTTTGATCACCCGCGCGGAAAGGAAAATATATGAAGAAGGCTAAAACTGAAGCAAACGACTGGCTGCGTCCCGGATACACCCGCGCCGATTTGGGCCCTATCGTGCGCGGCAAATATGCCCGCCGCATCGCCGCCGAATCGAATGTGGTTGTCATCGACCCGGCTGTGTCGAAGGCGTTTCCCAACGAAGAATC
>JBPCLS010000041.1:0-9133 GCA_051003055.1 Casimicrobiaceae bacterium | reverse complement strand
ACAAGCAAGCGTGACGAGCGATCCAGTGTCGCGGGTATGCAGCGAATCGCCTCCACGCTCGCCGCAGGCGCTGGGCGACGCGCTGCGTGACGCGCGAAAGTATACGCGCGACCTGTATAGCCATCTGAGCGAGTCGCAGCAACGCTTCCCGGTGCTTGACTGCGTCAACCCGCCCCGCTGGGAGTTGGGCCACCTCGCGTGGTTTCAGGAGTTCTGGTGCCGTCGCTATCGGCCCGACGATCCCACCGGCGCCATCACGCCGCCGCGCTGGGTCAACGCCGATGCGCTGTGGGACTCCCGTACGGTCCCGCATGCGACGCGCTGGTCGTTGCCGCTGCCGCCGTGGCAGGATGTGTACGGCTATCTGGGTGCGACACTCGAGGATACGCTTGCCGCCGTCAACGCATCGCGCGCCGGAGAACGGTACTTCTTCGAGCTTGCGCTCTATCACGAAGACATGCACGGCGAGGCGCTGCTGATGACCTTGCAGACGCTTGGGTTGCCGGCTCCCCCCGTCTACCGTACGCGTCCAGAACCAGTCGTGGCAACAGAGCGCGTGGAGGGTGATTTCGAATTTGCCGGCGGTGCCTTCTTCATGGGCGCGCGACGCGAAACGGAAGACACGCGCTTCGTTTTCGACAATGAGAAATGGGGACAAGAGGTCGTGCTCGTGCCGTTCGCGCTGGCGCGGCGGTGCGTCACCAACGTTGAGTTCGCGCGCTTCGTCGCGGCCGGCGGTTACGCGCGGCGCGACTGTTGGAGCGCCGAGGGCTGGGCGTGGCGCGAACGTGCGCGCGCCGTGCATCCGGTGTACTGGCGCCGCACCGAAGGCGGCTGGGAGCAGCGCCGGTTCGACGTCTGGCTAACGCTGGCGTCTGAGGAACCGGTGCTTCACGTCAACGCATTCGAGGCCGAAGCTTATTGCGCGTGGGCGGGACGGCGTTTGCCGACCGAAGCCGAATGGGAACACGCGGCGCGGAGCAGGGCGATGCAGGATGCGAACGGACCGCCGTTCACCGCCGCGGATGAGCTCAATCTGGACGGTGTGCGCGCGGGCCCGGTGGCGGCGCACGCCAGTTCTGCGGCGAACGGGCTGGCGCAACTTTTCGGCAACGTCTGGGAATGGACGTCGAGCGTGTTCGAACCGTATCCGGACTTTCGTGCCGATCCCTACGCCGAATATTCGGCACCCTGGTTCGGCACCCATCGGGTCGTGCGCGGCGGCTCGTTCGCCACGCGTTTGCGGCTGGTTCATCCGGGTTTTCGCAACTTCTACCTGCCGGCGCGCGTGGATCTTTTCGTAGGTTTTCGCACGTGTGCGCTACAAAACTAACCTGTGCCTTGCGATGCGTTGCTCATGCACACGATCGTCAATCGTAGTGCGTCCACATTCGAAGCACTTTCACAATGCGCTCTTTTTTGAGCACCTGATAGACAAGGCGATGCTGGATGTTGGGGCGCCTGGAATACGCGCCATCGAGATCGCCGACGAGTTTCTCGTACGGCGGTGGCGTTTGAAACGGGTTGTCCGCGAGCACGTTTAGCAACTTCTCCGCATTGGCGCGCAGACCGGCAGCGGCAAGCTTCTTTGCGTCTCTCCGTGCGTCCTTCGTGTAGAGAACTTGCCAGCCTGCCACGGGCGGCGCTTACCAACCGAGCTTGGCGGAGAGTTTGTCCACCGGTTCCTTTAATCCGCGGCGAATGGACTCGCGCATACCGGGGATGGAAAGCAGATAGAGCGTCTCTTGGATCGAACGCCAATCCTCTTCGGCAACGAGCACGGCGTTGTTGCGCTTACCTGCAATCTGAATGGGCTCATGGTGCTCGGCCGCCTCATCGATTAGGCGATACAGGTTGGAGCGAGCTTCGCTTGCGGTCAGCTGAGTCACGCGGGGTTTGGCGAGCAGTTCATAATTTCGAAGCGTACGGGTTTACGTACGTGGCGTCAAGCATGCAGGAAGTCTGGCCTGCTCGCGTCCCGCGGCACAGCCATTGTCCCGCCGGCAACGCCCTTTCCTTGCGACGCCGGCAGGCGTAGCATCGCGGCACCTAGCGGTCCAGGCGCGTTCCTTGCTTGCCTAAGAGCGGCGCCCAGCCGAGCGCCGCTGTACCGCGAAATTGGAGGACTACTCGTTTGAAGCCGACGGATATTGCGCAGCCCGACTACTTTCACAAGGTCGTCGACTGCCAATGGGCCTGTCCCGCCCACACCCCCGTTCCCGAATACATCCGCTTGATTGCCGCCGGCCAGTACGGCGACGCGTACCTCGTCAACTGGAAATCGAACGTTTTTCCCGGCATTCTCGGCCGCACGTGCGACCGTCCATGCGAGCCGGCTTGCCGGCGCGTGCGCGTCGAAGAGGGCTCGCCCGAACATCGCAAGGCGAACGCGAAGCCCGAACCGGTGGCGATCTGTCGCTTGAAGCGCGTCGCCGCCGATTACAAGGAAGACATCCGGCCGCGCTTGCCCAAGGCAGCGGCGAACAAGAACGGCAAACGTATTGCGCTCGTCGGAGCGGGGCCAGCGTCGTTGACGGTAGCGCGCGACTTGGCGCCGTTAGGGTATGAATGCGTCGTGTTCGACGGGGATCGCAACGCCGGCGGGATGATGCGCACGCAAATTCCCAAGTTTCGGTTGCCGGACGTCGTGATTGACGAAGAGGTCGGCTACATCCTGGACATGGGCATTGAATTTCGGGCGGGGCAGCGCATCGACAGCCTCAAGTCTTTGCTCACCGAAGGATGGGACGCCGTGTTCATCGGCAGCGGCGCACCACGCGGTCGCGATCTCGACATACCCGGCCGCCGCGAGGCCGCCGCAAACATCCACATCGGCATCGATTGGCTCTCGTCGGTTTCCTTCGGCCATGTGGACAAGATCGGCAAGCGCGTCGTGGTGCTTGGCGGCGGCAACACGGCGATGGATTGCTGCCGGTCGTCGCGGCGTCTCGGCGGCGAGGAGGTTCACGTCGTCGTACGTTCCGGCTTTGACGAGATGAAAGCGTCGCCCTGGGAGAAGGAAGACGCGATGCACGAGGGCATCCCGATTCACAATTACCTCGTGCCTCAATCGTTTACCCATGAAGACGGCAAGCTCACCGGCGTGACGTTCACGGAAGTCGAGTGGCAAACCGACGGCAGCGGCCGGCGGCAACTGACAGCCACCGGAAAGCCGGACGTCCATTTCCTGTGCGATGACGTGCTGATCGCAGTCGGGCAGGAAAACGCGTTCCCGTGGATTGAACGCGATGCCGGAATCGACTTCGATCGCCATGGCATGCCGGTCGTCGACCGCACGACGATGGCAACAACGCACGCCAAGGTTTTTTTTGGCGGCGATGCCGCATTCGGGCCGAAGAACATCATCTGGGCGGTGGCCCACGGGCACGACGCCGCGATTTCGATCGACCTGCGCTGCCGGGGCGAGGACCTGACGCAGCGTCCGCCGCCGCACGTCAACCTGACGTCGCAAAAGATGGGTATCCACGAGTGGAGCTACGACAACGCGATCGCGTCGGACAAACGTTACCGCGTGCCGTTGACGGACACGGTGATCGCGCTCAAAGATATCCGCGCGGAAGTGGAGCTTGGCTTCGACCCGAAGCTCGCGTACGCCGAAGCGATGCGCTGCCTCAACTGCGACGTGGAGACGGTCTTTGCGGACAAGCTGTGCATCGAATGCGATGCGTGCGTCGACATCTGTCCGATGGATTGCATCACGTTCACGGCGAACGGCGAGGAAGCCGATTTGCGGACACGGTTGAACGCGCCGGCGCGCAATCTGACCCAGGAGCTGTACGTTTCGGGAGAGTTGAAGACCGGCCGCGTGATGGCGAAAGACGAGGATGTCTGCCTGCATTGCAGCCTGTGCGCCGAGCGCTGCCCCACGGGCGCGTGGGACATGCAGAAATTCCTGCTCGACATGGGGCAGGCGGAAGATCGCTGCCCCAAGCGAGCGGCGCCAGCCCCGGCGCCTATCGGCCTGGCCGCGGATTAGCGCACCATGAAAGCGAAGGCGCCCTTGCGCGTCAACGACTTCGTCGTCAAGTTCGCGAACGTCAACGGCTCCGGTTCGGCGTCCGCGAACGGGCTCTTCGCCAAGGCGGTGCTGCGGATGGGCGTGCCGGTCGCGGCGCGCAATATTTTCCCGTCCAACATACAAGGCCTGCCCACCTGGTATGAGGTGCGCATCTCCGAAGCGGGTTGGCGCGGCCGGCGCGGCGGCGTCGACCTGATGGTCGCGATGAATCCGCAGACGTGGGACAAAGATGTGGCGGAAATCGATGCCGGCGGCTTTCTTCTTCACGATTCGACCAGGCCGCTGCCGGACGCGAAGCTGCGCTCGGACATCACGCATGTCGGCATTCCGCTGACGGCGATCTGCAATGCCGAATACCGCGACCCACGGCAGCGGCAGTTGTTCAAGAACATCATGTACCTGGGCGCCCTATCCGCGTTGCTCGATCTCGATCCGACGGAGATCGAGAAGCTCTTCGGCGAGCAGTACAAGGGCAAGGAAGCGCTCCTCGACGCGAACCGCAAGGCGTTGCGCATGGGACGCGAGCGTGCGCTGCAAGACTTTTCCTGCCCGCTGCCGATTCATGTCGAGCGCCGCGACAAAGTCGGCAATCGCATTTTCATCGACGGCAATTCCGCGGCCGCGCTCGGCAGCCTGTACGGCGGCGCGACGGTCGCAGCGTGGTATCCGATCACCCCATCGTCGTCGCTCGCTGAAGCGTTTGCCAATTACTGTCGCCGGTTCCGCACCGATCCGGTCACCGGCGAGAAGCGCTTTGCGATCATCCAGGCCGAGGACGAACTGGCGTCGATCGGAATCGTGATCGGCGCTGCGTGGAACGGTGCGCGGTCGTTCACGGCGACATCGGGTCCCGGCGTCTCGCTGATGCAGGAATTCCTGGGCCTCGCGTATTTCGCCGAAATTCCGGCCGTGCTGTTTGACGTGCAGCGCGGCAGCCCATCCACCGGTATGCCGACACGCACGCAGCAGGCGGACCTGCTTTGCTGCGCGTACGCATCGCACGGCGATACGAAGCACGTCCTGCTGTTCCCGGAAGATCCGACCGAATCCTTTGCGTTCGCGGCGCTCGCGTTCGACCTGGCCGACCGCTTGCAGACACCGATCTTCGTGATGCTCGATTTGGACATCGGCATGCAGGACTGGCTATGTGAGCCGTTCGCATGGAATGATGCACGGCGGATGGATCGCGGCAAGGTGATGACGACCGCTGATCTCGACGCTGGCCGCGATTTTGGCCGCTATCTCGACGTGGACAGCGACGGCATCGCCTATCGGACGTACCCGGGAACGCACGCCACCAAGGGCAGCTACTTCACGCGCGGGACCACCAAGGACCGCTACGCGCGATACACCGAAGAAGGCCCAGCCTACGTCGACAACATGCAGCGGCTGCTGCGCAAGTTCGAAACGGCGAAGGAGTTCGTCCCCGCGCCAGTGGTGCGCCACGCGGCGAAGGCGACGCGCGCCGGCGTCATCTGGTTCGGCTCGACCGGAGCGGCGATGGCGGAATCTCTGGTCGCGCTGGAAGCCGACGGCATCGCGCTCAACCAGATGCGGATTCGCGCGTTCCCCTTCGCGGACGCTGTCGCCGATTTCATCGACGCGCACGAACACGTGTTCGTCGTCGAGCAGAACCGCGATGCGCAGATGAAGTCACTCATCGTGAATGAATGCGGCATCGATCCCGCGAAACTCGTCTCGGTGTTGCACTACGACGGCACGCCCATCACCGCGCGCTTCGTCACCGGCGAGATCCGTGAAAAGGCGCGGTTGTTCAATGTCGTGCCATTGCGCAAGGTGGTGCCATGACCTATCTCGCCAAGCCGAAACTGCATCATCCCGACCTGCCGCGCAACGCGCTCGGCTTCACGCGGCGCGATTACGAGGGTGCCGTGTCCACGTTGTGCGCCGGATGCGGCCACGATTCGATCTCTGCCGCGATCATCCAGGCGTTCTTCGAGCTGGAAATCGCGCCGCATCGCGTGGCCAAGCTCTCCGGCATCGGCTGTTCGTCGAAGACCCCGACCTATTTCCTGGGCAATTCGCACGGTTTCAACAGCGTGCATGGCCGTATGCCGTCGGTGCTGACGGGTGCGGCGCTCGCCAATCGTGACTTGATCTACCTGGGCGTATCGGGCGACGGCGATTCGGCGTCGATTGGTCTCGGGCAGTTCGCGCATGTGCTAAGGCGCGGCGTCAATATGGTGTACATCGTCGAAAACAATGGCGTGTACGGGCTCACCAAGGGTCAGTTCTCGGCCACTGCGGACAAGGGCAGCAAGAGTAAGCGCGGCGCCGCCAACGACGATGAGCCGATCGACCTCGTCATGTTGGCGTTGACCCTAGGCGCAACGTTCGTCGCGCGTGGCTTTTCCGGCGACAAGGCGCAACTGGTCCCGCTGATCCGGGCGGCGGTCGAACATAGGGGCGCCGCGTTCATCGACGTGGTCAGCCCCTGCGTTGCCTTCAACAACCATCCGGGTTCCACCAAGAGCTACGATTACGTGCGCGAACACAACGAAGCCGTCAATCGGCTTGACTTCATCTCATCTCGTAGCGAGATCACGGCCGCCTATGCTCCCGGCGACGCGCAAGACGTTCTGCTGCATGACGGCAGTACCGTGCGCTTGCGCAAGCTCGACGCCGACTACGACCCCGCCGACAAGTCCGCGGCCATGGCGTTTCTCGAATCGCGGCGGGCGGCGGGCGAGGTGGTGACCGGCCTTCTGTACCTTAACGCTGGTGCCCGTGACATGCACGACATGCTGGCGACGACGGAGACACCCCTCAATGCGCTCTCCGATGCGGAGCTCGTGCCTGGAGATGAAGCGCTCGCGAAGGTGAACGCCGCTTTGCGGTAGCGGAGTGTTCTTCCGGGTGAGATGGGCCGCTCCTGCGCCGGCGCTTGCCCCTGACCTGTGGTCTACCCCGCATTTGCGCTCTGCTGGAACGGAACGTAATATCCGTAGTCAGAGTACCCTAATGACACGCCGCTACCGCCGCCGTTTTGCCGTGCTCGCGCTACTGGGCTTGCTGTTCGCCCAGTTTTCGCTGACGGCTTACGCCTGCCCGAAACAAGCGGGAAGCGAATGGATGGTTCCGACATCAGCCCAGATCGGCTGCGCGGAACAATTGGCCGTTGCGTCACCCGCGAGCAATCTGTGCGAAGTCCACTGCTTGGATGGCGTTTCCTCTCTAACCGCGACCGCCAACGATGTGCCTCCGGCTGACTTCACCGTCTTTGCTCTACCCGCGCCGTTTCCCCCAGTCGTCACGCTGCTGGGCGAGTGGCAGCGCACCGCTCGGGACACGATGGCAACTGCGCCGCCGCTGCCCGTTCGCTTCTGCCGTTTCCTGATCTGATCTTCGCGTTCGTTTGATCCGGCGTGGCCTGAAGTTGTGGCCACTCCGCCGTTCATTTTGCGTTCGCGGAGGTTGCATGTTTTTCCACTCGTGTTTTCCTGAGCGTCATTCGTTCCGGATCAGTTGCGCCGGCATCGCGGTGCTGACCGTTGTCGCGGCAGAAATCTCGTTCGCGGCCGAATCGCCGTTGACCCTCGCAGAGGCCCAGCGCCGGGCATTGGCGCAGTCGTCGCTGCTCGCTGCCCAGGATTCGGCTGTGGCGGCGGCGCGCGAAATGGCCGTCGCGGCGGGCGAATTGCCCGACCCCGTCCTCAGATTCGGGGTCGATAACCTGCCGGTGGATGGTCCCGACCGCTTCAGCATCGGGGCGGATTTCATGACGATGCGCCGGATTGGCTTGATGCAGGAGTGGACGCGCGCCGCCAAGCGCGAGGCGCGGATGACGCGCTTCGAGCGTGAGGCAGACAAGGCGCGGAGCGACCACGCAGCGGCGGCTGCCACGATTCAACGGGACGTCGCGCTTGCCTGGATCGATCGCTACTACGCCGAAGCGATCGTGGCGGTGATTGCGACACAGGCGGCAGAGGCAAAGTTGGAGATCGATGCGGCCGAGGCGGCGTACCGCGGGGGTCGGGGTTCGCAGGCGGACGTTTTTCTGGCGCGGAGCGCGGTCGCCGGGCTCGAAGATCGGGCCAGCGAGGCGCGCCGGCGCGTGGCGACGGCCATTGCGAGCCTTGGCCGCTGGGTCGGCGCGGCGGCGGACGCGCCTCTTGCCGGCACGCCGCCTCATGGCACGCTCGACCTCGAGGCAAAGACGCTCGTCATGCAACTGGAACGGCACCCGGCCATGCTGGCACTCGCCCAACAACCGCAGGTGGCGGCGGCGGATGCCCGGGTCGCGCAGGCCAACCGGGATCCCGATTGGACTTTCGAAATCGCCTACCAGCAGCGCGGTTCCGCCTTTTCGAACATGATGTCGGTCGGCGTGAGCGTACCGTTACCGTGGAACCGCGCGAGACGGCAGGACCGGGAACTCGCTGCGAAGCTCGCGCTCGTGGATGAAGCGCGGGCGCTGCGCGACGATGCGCTGCGCATGTACACGGCGCAGGTGCGGGTGTTGCTCGCCGAATGGGAAACCGGCCGCGAGCGACTGAACCTGCACGCTAACGCGCTCGTCCCTCTTTCGCGACAACGGACGTCGGCCACCGCTGCCGCCTATCGCGGAGCCAAAGGGTCGCTCACAGAGGTGCTCGCGGCGCGCCGCAGCGAACTCGATGTACACCGGGATGCGCTCGGTATCGAGCAGGACACGGCTCGCGCATGGGCCCAGCTCAACTTTCTGGGAATCGGCCCCGTAGCCGCGCCTGCCACCGGTTCGACCACTGCGCCACCGTTGCTTCGCGCCAAGGAGACACCATGAAGCGTAAGGGAATTCTCATCAGTATCGTCGTGGCGGCGCTGGTAGGGGGGGTGGGCGTCGGTGCTTATTGGTGGGGCATGAATCGCGGCATGGAGATGTCTGCCGGTAGCGGCGGCGCCTCTGCCCCGGCGGCCGCGGGCGAACAGAAGGCTGGCGACAGCGGCGCGGCGGGAGGGCGGAAGGTTTTGTACTGGCACGATCCGATGGTGCCCCAGCAGAAATTCGATAAGCCCGGCAAGTCGCCGTTCATGAACATGATGCTGGAGCCTGTCTATGCGGACGAGGGCGCGGACGAAGGCAAGGTGACGATC